>CABUWB010000219.1 GCA_902495025.1 uncultured Eubacteriales bacterium | reverse complement strand
TCATAGCATCTTACGCCTGCGTCAAGCAGCTCACCCAGGTAGCTGAGGCTTGCCCAGTATACAAACAGGTGGTCGGGCTGTGCAGGTATTATTATACGCACGTCAACGCCCGAAAGTGCGGCGGTTTTAAGTGCCTCTAATATACTGTCATCGGGCACAAAATATGGTGTTGCAATATAAATATTTTTGTCAGCCTCGGTTATCATTTTAAAATAACCGTACTGCACATTGTTCCACCTTGTATCGGGGCCGCTCGAAAGTATCTGCATTGCAACGGGATTTTCCTGCTTTTCAATACGTGGATAATATTTGTCCAAAAGCTCCAGCTTACTGCCCTTGGTATAGTTCCAGTCCATTGCAAAGCGCAGCTCCATATCATGCACGCAGTCGCCCACAACCCTTATATGTGTATCACGCCAAAATCCAAACCTCTTTACCTTTCCCAGATATTCGTCACCTATGTTAAGACCGCCGATATAGCCTATTCTGCCGTCAATTATGGCAAGCTTGCGGTGGTTGCGGTAATTAATTCTTATCCACCTCGGAGGAAGAAAAAGCTGTACCTCTCCGCCTGCCTTTATAAGTGGTTTGTTAAACGACGGCGAGTTAAACACATTACCTATACCGTCATATAAAAATTTAACCTCGACGCCCTCTGCCGCCTTTTTTGCAAGTGCGTCAATAATTCTTCTGCCAAGCTCATCATCACGTACAATGTAATACTGCATGTGTATAAACTGCTTTGCATTTTCAATATCCTTAATAAGCTCTTCTAACTTTGTTGTACCCTCATTATACAGCTTTACGGAGTTGTTTGTGTGGTAGGCACTGACGCCCGAGCGCATATTCATTGTAACCACATTGTTAAGATACTCGGTGTTGGGTATAGGCAGAATATTGTCCTTTTTAAGCACATCAAACTGCTTGTGATATATATCGGGGTTATGCGACATAAAATCACGCAGTATTTTTTCGTCCTTTACGGCTTTTATTGCAAATTTTTTATGCTTTCTGCCCTCAAAGCCGAAAATAAGGTAAATTATCCAGCCGCACATGGGTAAAAATGCAAGCACCATAAGCCATGCCCATATTGTGCCGGGGTTTTTCCTCTCATAAAATACTACAAAAAAAGCAAAGAAACAGTTAATTAATATCGATACATCAATAAGTATGGAAAAAAACTCGCCTATCATATTTGCCCTCCTTTTTTAATTGACATAATAAAGCGATGTGTTTATAATAATATGTATAAATATTTTATTAGGAGGCTTGTTATTATGGTAACACCCGATGAATGCTTATATTGCAAAAATAAAGAAAAACTTGATTCTCTTATGATTTACATTGCCGACCTCGGTGTAACAAAGCTGTACCTTTTTAAGGAGCAGACCTATTACGGCCGCTGCGTAATTGCCTATAAGGACCATGGCAAGGAGCTTTATGACCTTACACCTGATGAGGCTGCCGCTTTTGTTGCTGATATGCAGAGAGCAGGTATGGCAATTAACAAGGCAGTAAACCCTGCTAAGGTAAACTACGGTATGTTCAGTGATACTCTGCCACATCTGCATGTACACATTGTACCCAAGCAGGAGGGTGGCTATGGCTTTGGCGGCACATTTGAGATGAACGTAAATCCGCCAAAATATCTCTCCGATGCTGAAAATGAGGAGATTATTGCAAAAATCAAGGCTAACCTTTAATAAATATTTTTTATTAAGCCCACAATCAAATATACGCAAAATTTCTGCAAATGTTTAAAAAAGTCCCTTTATGACAAGGGGCTTTTTGTTTGTCCATAAATATTAATAAATCTTAATATTTCCTTAATACTAATGTGATGTAATTTAATGTTTGATGTAGTAAAATGTTCTTGTAATTAAATACCAAGGAGGTTAAAAGTGGAGAGAATAATAAGCGTAAGAGGTCTGCGCAAGGTTTATTCCATGGGCAGGGAAAAGGTTACAGCGCTTGATGATGTCAGCTTTGATTTTTATAAGGGCAGGATATACTGTCTGCTGGGTACATCAGGCTCGGGTAAGTCAACCCTGCTTAATATGCTTGCAGGGCTTGAAAAGCCTACGGCAGGAGAAATAATATTCAATGGCAGACGCATCGAAAAAATGACGGAAAAGGAGCTGGCGGATTTCAGACAAAAGCATATCGGCTTTGTGTTTCAAAGCTACAATCTTTTAGGCGATTATAATGCCCTTGAAAATGTGGAAATGCCGCTGATTTTCAGAAATGTTAAAAGGAAAATCAGAGTGGAAGCGGCTAAAAAAATGCTTGCTGCCGTAGGACTTGGGGACAGGATGTACCATAAGCCCTCGGAGATGAGTGGAGGCCAGCAGCAGAGGGTAAGCATAGCAAGAGCCTTTATCAATAAGCCTGAGGTGGTGTTTGCTGATGAGCCTACGGGCAACCTTGATACCAAAACAACGGTGGAAATGATGGAGCTTATAACCGCAATGGCAAGGGAAAATAACCAGACCCTCATTATTGTTACGCATGATTTGGAAATATCGGATTATGCGGATGTAATTATTAACATACGTGACGGAAAAATTGAAAGTGTAAGGGGAGATAACTATGAATAAAAACAGAATACTGGCTTTTTTGCTTGTGCTTATATCTGCTTTATCAATTATGTGTACAAGCATTAATATTTATGCCGAGGATTATGATGATGAGAGCTATGATGACAGCAGCAGTCATTTTTCGCCGGGTACTGAGGTAAATCCATCGCCTGTGCTTAAAATGTCAAGCGACGGTATTTTTACTTTCAGCAAAGGCGAAAGCAGAGATGTTGAGGTATCAATTAAAAATGTCAGCTCTTTTTATGCCTATAACATACTTATCCAGCCTGTTGCATCGGGAAACAATTTCCCATATCAGGTTGAGGTGCTGGACAAAAGCAATACAAAATACTATCTGCAAAATACAACCACAATGAAGCTAAAGCTGCGCATAACAATTGATGATAACGCAAAGGGAGGCATTTATCCGCTTACCCTTAATTACGTTTTTAATGCAAACAACAAAAGCGGCTTTACGGGCAGCGATACACTTTACATTAAGGTAAATGGAGATGTAACAGACGCCTCGGTCAGCCTTAAAAACTTTAAACGCTCGGCACAGCGGGTTGCACCCTCGGGCAATGTTACAATTTCTGCCGATTTGGTAAATGAGGGAAAAAGTGATGTTGAAAATATAACTGTTGCCCTTACGGGACTTGCGGCAGATGGTATAGGTATGGAGGACGGCAGCAGCACCTATAACATAAGTAAGCTTGAAAAGGGTAAAAGTGAACACATAACCTTTGACCTTGTGGCAGGTAAAAATATTAAATCAGGCTCATATCCACTTGCCTATAAGCTTACATATAGTGATAAGGACGGCAAGGAGATAACCAAGGAGTTTGGCTATTACATTAATGTTGAGGACGGTAACGAAAGAACGGATACACAGGCGGATTTAACCGTAACGGCAAGTGAGCCGTCGGGGACATATTCGGTAGGGCAGAGCTTTTCCGTTAAGCTGACGGTTAAAAACAACGGTGAGCATAAGGCTGACAATATTGTTATAACCGCAGGCGGTGATAAGGATAATGCAGTTGTTCCACGCTCCACCTCAGTTAAGCAGATTAAGTCGCTTGACCCGGGCAAGGAGCAGAGCTTTATATTTGACTTTGCTGCAACCTCGGAGGCAGGTACCAAAAATTATCCGCTCAGCTTTGAAATAGAGTATGAAACAGGCAAAAAGACGGAAGAGGGCTATGAAACAAGAAAGTTTACACAGTACAGCGGTGTAAATATATATAACCCAGATAAAAAGAGTGAAAATAATAATGCCGACGGTGAAAAGACAAAGACATCAATGCCAAAAATCATTATAAGCCGCTATGAGTGTAACCCTGTTATAGTTGAGGCAGGCAAGACCTTTGATATTGAGATGACCTTTAAAAATACCCATGCCGTAAAGACGGTTAAAAATGTAAAGCTGTATCTGACAGTAGAC
>CABUWB010000218.1 GCA_902495025.1 uncultured Eubacteriales bacterium | reverse complement strand
TATTATTACACCGATAAACTCTAATTTATCAGCCGCATTTTTACATTATCATTTTCATAATCATTTCCACATTGCGTTTTTCCTTTTCGCTCATATCGGCGGTAACGGCGGCAAGCATGGCGTCCCTTTCGGCAGGGGTAATTTTATGCCCCTTTGGCATGGTCTGCATAAAGCGCATAATTATCATAACGGACTGCTCGGGGGTTTTGCCCTTAAGGTCGTTATAAAGCTGTGCAAATGCTTTTTTGCGCTCAGGTTCAAGGCAGTCAAAAGCCTTGTTTGAAAAAAGCTCGTCAGTAGTCATTGTAATTCCTCCTTATTCTGCGGCAATGTTTTTTGTAATTTCCATAAGCTCCATAATTTTCATAAGCAGGTCAGCGGCAGGTCTGCTTTTTTCGGGCAGCTCGTTTTTAACTGCAAGCAGCATTTCTCTGCTTTTATCCTCTCCGCTTTGTGCGGCAAGCACCGTATAGTGGTTAATAAGTCTGTCCATCTCCATAAGCTTTACAATTATTCCCATATTTTTCTGGTATTTGTAGTCAAGATAGGGTATGACAGCCTTTATGCTGCGTATTGCAGGGGACTGCAGCTCCCTGTCAAAGTCGCAAAGCGTGGAAGTGGGAGTAGGCATGGGAGCGGGAATTGCAGCAGGCTCGGGTGCTTCGGTATGTACCTGCTCCACTCTGTTCTCCTGCGTACCCTGCATTGCATCTCCCAGCATTTTTGCGGTTTTAACGGCATTTATTATTTTGCCGAGCTGTTCAATATCGGGCATATCCTCCATAATATCAACTCCTTTACGGTAAAGTATATGTGCAAATTTTTTTTTAATGAGGGGAATTTTGGCTTATTTTTTATGGTTTGTACTGCCACTAATTTACATATTTTTCAGCCGCAGCGTATTATAATGTTCACTGTCGGGGGCGATAAAATGGAGGTTAAAATTTATGCCGATATTCTCTTTGCCGTAAGCTTTGCGGCGCTGTTTGCATCTTATGGTATGACAGCGCTGCTGTGCGGCATAAGGGTTAAAACGGTGCGTATTGTGCTTGGCTCATTTGCTGTTGCATTAATAAGCACTGTGCTTGTCCTCTGTGTGAGCGGAGGTGTCAATCCCGCAGTAATAATTGCACTGGCAATGCTCGGTACATATCTCTGCCTTGGTGTAAGGAGCATTAAGAGGAATATTTCATGCAGCCTTCTGTCCTTACTCTGCGCTGCTCTTATAGGCGGTGTTAAAGCCGCTTTGAGCAGGACAGGTCTGCTTGACAATACTGCCGCAGGCGTTGTGCTTACGGCGGCTCTTGTGTATGCGGCGGCTTTGCTTGTTAAAAAAAGACTTGCCGCAGGTGTAATTAAAAAACAACGGCTGTGCCGCCTTACGGTTTGCAGGGACGGGAGAAAAGCGGAGCTTTGCGCCCTTGCGGATACGGGTAACGAGCTAAAGGGCAAAAACCTTGAGAGCGTTATTATTGCCGAAAGGCAGGCGGTAAGCTGTCTGTTTGAGCTTGAAAATGCCGATACATCAATAAGGCTGCTGCCGTATAAAAGCATAGGCGGCAGTGGTGTGCTTATAGGCATTGTGTGTGATTATGCTGTAATTGACGGTGTAAAAAAGGAAAATGTTATTGTTGCGCCGATAGATAAATGCTTTGGCGGCAGCTATAATGCGCTTATCAATCCCGAAACGGAGGTAATATGAATGGGATTTATGGATATGCTGAAAAAATTATGGAATAAGGTTAAAGGAGATAATGCACCAAGTGGTGTTTATTATATAGGGGGCAGCGACATACTGCCGCCCCCGCTTGAAAGCGACAGGGAGGCAGAGCTGATTGCCGCCCTTGCAAGGGACAAAAGCGAGAGTGCAAGGCGTGAGCTGATTGAACACAATCTTCGCCTTGTGGTATACATAGCACGCAAGTTTGAAAATACGGGTATTAATACGGAGGATTTAATTTCTATAGGCACAATAGGCTTGATTAAGGCAATTAATACATTCAAGGCAGATAAAAATATCAAGCTTGCAACCTATGCGTCAAGGTGTATAGAAAATGAAATTTTAATGTATTTAAGGCGCAATACAAAAACACGCTCCGAGGTGTCCATTGATGAGCCGCTTAATGTGGACTGGGAGGGCAATGAGCTGCTGCTCTCCGATATACTGGGCACCGATGTTGATATTATATGCAGAGGCGTTGAGGACGAGGTGGACAGACAGCTTTTGTGTGATGCCCTTAAAAAGCTGAACCCGAGGGAAAAGGAGATAATTGAGCTGCGCTTTGGATTAAACGGCGGCGGTATTGAGAAAACCCAAAAGGAGGTGGCTGACCTACTGGGTATCAGCCAGAGTTATATTTCAAGGTTGGAGAAAAAAATTATTGAACGGCTAAGAAAAGAAATAAGCGCTTATCTCTAAATGAAAAACACAGGGTATATCCGTATGGAAAGCCCTGTGTTGAGAGCGTTTCAAGTTTTGTGTAAACGCTAAAAACTGATATATTATAACAAGGGCAGAACAAGGCAAAAAGTTCTGTCCTTGTTTTATAATATTATATAAAAATTATATTGTCAATGCTTACTGAATTGCATTGAGCCTATCCTCAAAGTATATCATAAGCTGAGCCCTGATTTTACCCCAATCCTGTCTATGACCTGTCCATTTGCGGGTTATATCCATGGCAGCCAGATAGAGCATTTTCAGCAGGCTGTCATCGGTTGGAAAGACGGATTTATTCTTGGTTACCTTACGTAGCTGACGGTTAAAGCCCTCAACGGTATTGGTGGTATATATAATCTTCCTGACCTCTTCGGGGTACTTAAAATAGGTGGATAAAGTTGCCCAGTTTTCATTCCATGACTTTGAAATTGTTGGATATTTATCGTCCCATTTTTCTGCAAAAGCCTCTAATTCGAACCTTGCTATTTCTTCTGTAGAGGCAGTGTAAACCCTCTTTAAATCAGCCATAAGAGCCTTTAAATCCTTATATGACACAAACTTAGTTGAGTTTCTTATCTGATGAATAATACAGTGCTGTATTTCTGTTTCGGGGAACACCGCAGAAATAGCCTGTGGAAAGCCTGTAAGCCCATCAATACAGGCTATAAGAATATCACGAACACCTCTGTTTTTCAGCCCGTTCAGTATAGACAGCCAGAATTTTGCGCTTTCATTTTCGCCAACGTACATTCCCAGTACATCCCGTCTGCCGTCCATATCTATACCTAGTGCTATGTAAACCGCTTTTTTAACTATTCTGCCCTCGCTTCTGACGTGAAAATGTATGGCATCAAGGTAGACAACTGCATAAACCTCTTCAAGCGGTCTTTCCTGCCATTCCTTGACTATAGGCAGCACCTTATCGGTAATGCGGCTGATTGTACTGTCAGACACATCAATACCGTAAAGCTCCTGAAAATGGCTCTCTATGTCGCTTGTTGTCATACCTTTAGCATACATGGATATAATCTTTTCTTCCATATCCTGCGTAAGGGTGTTTTGATATTTTTTGATAACCTGTGGCTCATACTCACCGTTGCGGTCACGCGGAATGTCTAAATCCATATCTCCGTAGCTTGTGTGCATGGTTTTCTTGCTGTAGCCGTTGCGGCTGTTAGAGGTGTCTTTGTTTCTGTAGTCGTACTTGGAATAGCCTAATTCCTCATCAAGCTCGCCGTCTAAGGCGCCTTCAAGAATAACCGACATCATCTCCCTCATCATAGCATTGACATCCTTGCCATCACGCACTGGATTGTCCTTTAAGTATCCTGCCATCATTTCTCGTAACGCTTGTCGCTCAGGACTTTCATTTCTTTTTCTTCTTGCCATAATTAAAACCTCCAAACTGATTATTTTATTATATATCAGTTTAGAGGTTTACACAATCTTTTGGATAGACCCCCTGTGTTTTTTATATGATAAATTATTGTTTATCGGTGTAAATTAACACCTCAACATTCAAATCAATAACGTATGGATTTACCGTAGGGGCGGCAACCTGCCGCCCGTGAACCATTGTGGTTTGTTCTACATTCGGGCGGATATGG
>CABUWB010000217.1 GCA_902495025.1 uncultured Eubacteriales bacterium | reverse complement strand
TACCAAGGACAGCGGCAAAAGGGGCGTGCTGATACAGTGTGCGTTCCGCTCTAACTTTGCTATAATCGGGCTTACCCTTGCGGAGGCGATTGGCGGCAGTGAGGCGGTGGGTATTGCGGCTGTGTTATCTGCGTTCAGTATACCGCTTTTTAATGTGCTTGCCGTTATCACGCTTTCTGTTTTTGGTGAAAGTAAGGACGGTAAGCCAACGGTTAAGGGCATTTTAAAGTCTATTGCAAAAAATCCGCTTATTATAGGAGTTGCGCTTGCGCTTATCTGCCTTGCTGTACGTAATGCAGAGCCTGTTAATGAGCTTGGCGAGCCTGTTTTTACCATTAAAAACAATCTGCCGTTTTTGTATAAGGCGGTTGACAGCGTCAGCAGTATTGCTTCGCCGCTTGCACTTATTGTGCTTGGCGGTCAGTTTACCTTCTCTGCTGTTAAGTCGCTTGCAAAGGATATTGCCTACGGTACATTCTGGAGATTGATTGCTGCACCCTTTGCTGCTATTGCGGTTATTGCACTGCTTTCGTCCAAGGGCATTTTAAATGCGGACAGCAGCTGCTATCCATCACTTGTAGCTCTTTTTGGCTCTCCTGTTGCTGTTTCTTCGGCTATTATGGCTGAGGCTATGAACTGTAACGGCGAGCTTGCAAGGCAGCTTGTAGTGTGGACAAGCCTTGTGTCTATCGTAACGGTGTTTGTTACAATTGTTCTGCTTAGAATGTTTGCACTTGTGTAATTTATAATAAAAACCCCGAGAGCGGCAACTCTCGGGGTTTCTTGTGCTAAAATGATAGGAACTATACTCACATCTATTCCTAAAGCTATTATAACACGACGTAAATTAAATTGCAATATCCTTTTTTATTTGAATATATAACAAAATATGATATAATAGCAGTGTTGTCATTATCCAATCCGGCAACGGAAAGGAGGTGCTGAAATGACAGATTTTTTAGTCTCTTTTTTGTTGTCTGTTATGGCAGGTGTAATAGCAAATTACATAAGCAAATGGCTGGACAGACATAGTTAATGACAACCAGCCTGAATAATCCCGATAAGGGATAAGAGAAACCCCGAGAGTTGCCGCTCTCGGGGTTTCTTGTGCCAAAATGACAGGAATATATTAGTCTCTTTCATTCCTAGGCTTATTATAACACCACACCGATTAAATTGCAACAATGATTTTTATAAGCATATTTCTTTTACACAACTATATCATCATTTCAGTTAAAAATCAACCCTTTTCAAATTTTGTAAAAAAGCTGTAAGTGCTTTTGCCGCTGGGTCTGTTAAATCTGCCAAGGGTAATGGTGCCGTCGGTGGGGCTTAGTTTATTTACCTTGCCGTTGCAGGTCAGAATTACGTCAAAGCCCATTTCCTTTAAAATATCTCCCGAGCCGTCGGATATTTTGCCGTAGGGATATGTAAAAATGCGGCAGTCTACGGCGGTAAACTGTTTTATTTCCGTCTGCATTTTGCCTATATCCGAGGTCAAAAGGCTCTTGTACTGCTCGTCGCTTTCCCCTCTTTTTCTGCCGCAGCCTACACGTCCCTTTTTGTCGCTGTGCAGGTCGTAGGTGTGGTTGCCTGTTTCAACAAGTCCGCTGTCGCTCATCTCCTTTAATTCCTCCCATGTCAAATAAGAGTAGTCAAGGTTGTGGTCCTCGCTTGAGGTAAAGGCGTCAACGCTGCTGCCTATGGGCGATATAACAGCCTTGCAGCCGTACTCTTTCAAAAGTGGGTACATATAGGCGTAAAAGCTCTCAAAGCCGTCATCAACGGTTATCATTATGGGTTTTTCGGGCAGCTCGCCCTCACCCCTGCAGTAGGCGGCAACCTCCTTGCAGCTTACGGTTTTGTAGCCCTTGTCAAGCAGATATTTTATGTCGTTTTCAACCTCTGAGGGGCTTACGCAGTATGTGCCGAGCAAATGCTGCTTTTCGGATATGTTGTGGTACATAATGATAGGCAGGCTGAGGCTTTCGTCCTGTACGGCAGAGGTGGGGACGGCAGTGCTTTTGTATAAAATTGCTGCGCAGATAAAAGCTGCAGCAGATAAAATAAGCGCAAAAATTAACTGTTTTATTATCTTCTTCATTTTTGCTCCATGGTGGATTTTGTATAAGTGTATGCAGATGTGCGGCTGATATATGACAAAATCTGAGGATAAAAAATACCATACGTAAAGTATGGCAGTAATTGGCAGGTTACAGAATATATAATTTTGTAACATAGAGTATGCGAAAAAACACAGGATTTATGCAAGATACAGAATATATTATTTTATATTCAAATTATACCGTTAATGTTGTAATTTGTCAATATGTAAGTGTTTATCACACTTTGCAAAATTTATAGAGGTTACAAAATTATATAGTATGTAACACAGGAGGTAAAAAAATGAAAACAACAAAGCCAATTAAAGCAATTAAGGACGTGAAAAGATTAAAGCAGTATTATTTGAAAAGGGGTGAGTACAGAAATTATCTGCTTGTAAGTGTGTGCCTTAACAGTGCCCTCAGAATAAGCGATGTTTTAAGCCTTAGGTGGGAGAATGTTTATGATACAAAAACGGAGAGCTTTAAAACACATATTTCGCTTACGGAAAAGAAAACAGGCAAGAAAACCGAAATATTTATTAACTCTGCCATGCGCTCAGCCTTTGAAACATATCTGCAAAATGGCGAGGTGGAAAATAAGAGCGGTTATATATTTGCCGGTAGTGGCGGTGGGCATATAACAAGAATGCAGGCATACAGAATTATTCACTCGGGCGGCGAGAGCATAGGGCTTGATATAAGCTGTCATTCCCTTAGAAAAACCTTTGGCTATCACGCATGGAAAAAGGGTGTTCCGCCCGTAATGCTTATGAAAATTTATAATCACTCCGCTTTCAATGTAACTAAACGCTACCTCGGTATTGAACAGGAGGATAAGGACGCAGTGTTTGAAAGTGTGGGGCTGTAAAGGAGGAGAAGGAAATGTTGGGTAAAAAGCATAAAACGTGTCCGCATTGCGGAGCAAAAATTGACCAAAACAGCACTTTCTGCAATATATGCGGAGAGGAAGTTAAGATGGATTCAGCCGATATTGTGCAGCCTAATACAGGCAAAAAATCGAATGTTTTAAAAATAATCATAATTATTTTAGTAGTAATAGCATTGGGTGGTTGTTCTTTTGTATTAATGCAGACAATGAGTCTAAAACAACAGTTAATGCGTGGATGGTCAAGGGCCATGGAGGATGATGGTGTTTATTACACAGTATCATTGGAGTTTAATGAAGATACTGTTGATTACAATTTTTCTTCATCGCTGATCAACGATACAATATATACATTTGAATATAAGGTTGTGGGTAATAGGTTGTTGACAAGGTTTGACGAGAACAGTGATTGGAGAAGTCATGAAGTTGAATTTGATGATGATAAAACAATGATGATTGTATATCCTGCAATTACAAGTGCTGACAGCACAGAAGATTGGTTTAATTTTGATTAAGGAGGAACAAATATGATTAATTATAAAGAATATAAGGATAAATTATTAAAATTTTCACAGGCTGGCTCTGCCGCGGCTGATATTGAAGGCTTAGCAAATGTGTTAGATATAATAGGCATAATATTAGGAATTTTGGAGTGTATAGGTAGTGCTATAACATTATGGAGTGAACTGACGTTTTTTGGTCTGATAATTGGTTTTGTAATTGGTATTGCAACATACTTTGCATTTCATATTCCAGCTATTATATTAAGTGGTTTGGCAGAAATTATAAATGCACAAAACAGAACTGCACAGCTCTCAAAAATACAAACAGAGGTTTTGATTGATTATTTCAGCAGCCATTCTAAATCAGAAAGCTCGTCAGCCTCAGATTATAACGATGAACTGCCAAGCATTTAAGGAGTGATTGTATGGATAGATACACAGTATTAAAGACAGGCACTCAAAAAGAATGGCTTGCGGGCTGTCCCGTAAGGGTGGATAAATACAATATATTGCTTGATAACCAAACAAATAAAAACGTACAGCAAATAAAGTATATTGTTTTATTTAATAAGGTTGTT
>CABUWB010000216.1 GCA_902495025.1 uncultured Eubacteriales bacterium | reverse complement strand
GGGCGAAATATTTTTAAGGGCAAACAGCTTTGCCACATCAAGTATACTGCCGCCGCCTACTGCGATAACCCTGTCATAATCTATTTTTGATACATCGGCATACATTTTGTCAACCATTTCATCACTTGGCTCACCTGTGCCGTAGCTGCGCAGAAATACCACGTTTGCGCCAGTATCAAGCGCCTTGAAATAGTCGTTATAGGTATGCTCGCCTATAATAAGCAAATCCCTTTTGTTTATATTAAAGCTCTCCGCAAATTCCTTACAGGTATCAGCCATTGAAATTACGGGGCTTACCATAAACTGCTTCATAGTATAAGACCTCCGAATTCTTGCGTAAAAAAATTAGCCGATGTACAGCCGTATACCATATAACGGCTGCCAACATCGGCTAAAAATATATTATCACATACAAAAGTTAAATTCTATATGCAAAATATACAAAAATTTTATGTTTTTTGCACAAAAGTCAAAAGTTTTTACCATATCAGAAGGAGGAGCTGCCCTTTGACAGCTTAACAGTCAGGGTCTGGCTCTGTCCGTCCCTTATAATGGTGAGCTTGGCAGTGTCGCCAACCTTTGAGGCTTTAACAGCGCTCATGAGCTGGTCAGAGGTAAATACGGGCGAGCCGTTATAAGCTGTTACAATATCGCCTGCCTTAAGACCGGAATTGTATGCGCTGCCGCCTGGAATAACCTGCTGTATAAGCACACCTGCCTGTGGAAGGTTATACTGTGCTGCAACGTCCTCTGTAATAGTAGTGATGTATACGCCAAGTGCAGGTGTATCGGTGCTGTTCATAAGCTGCTCAATAATAGGCTTTGCAACGTCCGATGCAATGCTGTAGCCTATGCCCTCAACGTCGGTAAGTGCAATTTTGGCGGTATTAATGCCTATTACCTGTCCCTTGCTGTTTACAAGCGCACCGCCCGAGTTGCCGGGGTTAATTGCAGCGTCCGTCTGAATAACGGAGAGCTTTCTGCCCTGAATTGTAACGTCCTTCTGTATTGCGCTGACAATACCTGCTGTTGCGGTGTTGCCGTTGCCAAGTGCGTTGCCTATTGCTATTACGGACTCGCCAACCTGAAGCTCGCTGGAGCTGCCAAAGGTTGCAAGCTGTATATTGTTTATGCCTGCTGCTGTAATGTCGGAAATATTAACCGAGATAACCGCAAGGTCGGCGTTGGAGTCCTTGCCAACAAGCTTTGCGGGTATGAGCTTGTCGGAGTCATTAATGGATATGTTTACGCTTGACGCACCGTCAATTACGTGATTGTTTGTAGCAATATAAACCTTGCTGTCGTCCTTGTAGAACATAATGCCCGAGCCTGAGCCCTCCGACTGGTAGACCTGGTTAAATATATTCTGCGACTGTGAAATTGAGGTTATACATACAATAGATGGCTTTACCTTTTTAATTACCTCAATTGTATTTGCCGACGCCTCGTCCATGGATACTGCGGATATGTCCTGCTGTGCAGTATCTCCTAAGGTTGATACGGTAAGGCGGTTTTCCTGTGGTGTAAGCTGCTGCTGTATCTTGGGTACAAGAAAGCTGCTTGCAAATGGTATGGAAAAACCAAACACAAAGCCTGCCGCAAGACCAAAGCATATTGTTTTTGCAGCTACGCCCGCAAGACGTCTGCCAAAGCTTTTCTCTTTTTTTATGTTGTTATCAAATTCGTTCATGTTATCTGCCTCCCCTATTAAAACTGCTCATTCTGGTTTGCAAGTGTTGCCGTAACAGTCATCTGCATTGAGCCGTTTCTTATAATTGTAAGGCTTATGTTATCGCCTGATTTATATTTGCTTATTGCGCTTGAAAGCTCATCACCCGAGGTTATGGTCTGTCCGTTTACTGCGGTGATAATGTCGCTTACCTGCAAGCCTGCCTGCTCTGCTGCGCTGCCACGCTCAATGCCCGTAATAAATACGCCGTCATAGCTTATATTGTAAATACGCTTGAACTGCTCATTGATTGTGTAAACCTGTATGCCAAGGTATGGCTTGTCAACAGTGCCCTTCTGCATAAGCTCGTCAATAATGCTCTTTGCAACAGAGGTTGGTATTGCATAGCCCGTACCCTCAACGCTGGAGCTTGAAAGCTTTGCGGTGTTAATGCCTATTACCTCGCCTGCCGTATTTACAAGCGCACCGCCTGAGTTGCCGGGGTTGATTGCCGCATCTGTCTGAAGTACGGTCAGCTTTTTGCCGTCTATATTAATTTCCTTGTCAACTGCACTTATAATGCCTCTTGTTGCTGTTTTGCCCTGACCTAAGGCGTTGCCTATTGCAATTACAAACTCGCCTACCTCCATATTTTCACTTGAGCCGAACTTTGCAGGGGTAACGGAGGAAATGCCTGCTGCCTGCAAATCGCTTTTAAGCACCGATATAACTGCAAGGTCGGAGCTTGCGTCCTTGCCTACAAGGCTTGCCTTAACCTGCTCTGAGCCTGTTATAGAAATTTTAACAGTTGTTGCGTCCTCAACAACGTGGTTGTTTGTAACGATATATACCTTTTCGTTATCCTGCGAGTAGATAATGCCCGAGCCTGAGCCTGTGCTCTCGTATGTCTGGTGGAAAAAGTCGGAGGTCTGTGCCGTAATTGAAATATTTACAACAGAATCCTTCACGTTGTTGAATACCTTTGCAACAGAGTCCTCGGAGGGGGTGAGGCTGCCGCCTGTAGGCGATGCTGTTATTGCTGCATTTTCGTCGGTATCATCTGCAAAGGAGAAGCCGTTAAGTCCTCCAGAGAACAGATTTCTTGAAACATTAAGACCTACGCCGAGCGAAAGACCAAGTGATGCACCGCACAGTATTGTGCCTGCAAGACCGAGCGCTATTGTGCGCCTGTATGCGCTTGCCGATTTTTTATGCTTTGGCGCTTCCTCTCCCTGTGGTATATATTCCTCGGGCAGTGCTGCGGTGTCGGTATCAATTATTTCTTCCGTATTTACCTCTGTTACGGTATCAATGTCATCTGTAATAGGAGTATTATTATTTTCTGTGTTTAATTCATCGATTTTGTTTTCGTTTTCATTCATAAATATTACCTCCTGTCGGTTTTGGAAAAGGATAATTGTCCGTTTCGGATAACCGTTTGTTTTATTTGTCAAGGTTGATTATAAATTGAGAATGTGAATTAAATGTTAATAAAGTGTGAACAATGCTCCTGCTTGTAAGGTTTAATAATTTCTTCATTTATTGATAATAAATAATTAAGCTTGTTCTAATTTTGGCTTAATAATAAGCAGCTTTGTGGCATTTGTGACGTTTGCGAATATAATGTGGTATAAGTCTTTATCGGAGGTATGTTATGAAGATTTTTATTGACCCCGGGCATGGCGGCACCAACCCCGGTGCCACAGGCGTAAACGGCGTGGTGGAGTCGGAGGTTAATCTGGACGTTGCACTCAGGCTTGGCAGGCTTTTGCAGCAGGCGGGCTACAGCGTGCGCTATTCAAGGACGGAGGATGTAAATGTAAGCCTTGCCGAGCGTGCACGTATGGCAAATGAATGGCGTGCGGATTATTTTGTCAGTATACATTGCAATTACAACGTAAACCCTGTGTATACAGGCTGTGAAACCTTTTTTTACAGAGAGGGTACAACTGCACAGCGGCTTGCAATTTCCGTAAATAATGCCCTTGCAGAGGAAACTGGGCTTTTTAATATAGGTACATTTGCGGCTAATTTTGCTGTGCTGCGACTTACAAATATGCCTGCAATACTTGTGGAGCTTGCTCTGCTTTCCAATCCGCAGGATGCGGCAAAGCTTGCAGAGCCGGGCTTCAGACAGGAGTGCGCACAGGGTATAGCAAACGGCATTGAGGAGTTTGTGGGTTAAAGACAAAAAAGGACTGCCGCATTTGAGCAGATATTTTAAGGGATAAATTAGAATTTATACACCTTACGGCGTTGAACAAAATGCTCGCATTTTGTTCAGTTTGGCAGCGGTAGAAACTACCAACCCGTGCTGTTCTGTTGCTTTGCAACAGCCATCACGAGTTTCAGTCCTCGGCGGAAATGAATTCCGCCTGCGGATTTTAGCCTGCGGCGCTTTTTAGTT
>CABUWB010000215.1 GCA_902495025.1 uncultured Eubacteriales bacterium | reverse complement strand
TTGAAGAGGTTGAGGAACGCCTGTATAATGAATTTTACAAGCAGTAAAGGGTCGGACAAGTATACTTTTTTGTAAGTTATTTCAAAAAAATCTTGACATAAGGGTTGAGAGGTGATATAATCTTCTTGTTGTAAAGAAGAAGCTCACTTCTCACCTTACGGTCAAGGCTTTAAGGTTAAACCATTTTCATATTCACATTACCTGTGGTTATGTTAAGTTAATGGAGGCGGAGCTTTAGGCTCTGTTTTTTTATTGCTTTTTGGCATAACAAAAGTCAGTTATTACATTGGAGGTGTCAGTTATTACAGATTTAATGATTAACGAACAGATCAGAGATAAGGAAGTACGTCTTATCAGCGATACAGGCGAGCAGGTCGGTATTGTATCCTCAAAGGACGCCAGAAAAATGGCGGAGGAAAAGCAGCTTGACCTTGTAAAAATTTCCCCTCAGGCTAAGCCACCTGTGTGCAAAATTATGGATTACAGCAAGTATAAGTTTGACCAGGCTAAAAAGGAAAAGGAAGCCCGTAAAAAGCAGAAGACTGTTTCCGTTAAGGAGTTACGTTTGTCACCTAATATTGACACTCATGACGTACAGGTAAAGGTTAAAAATGCTATAAAATTCCTTAAAGAGGGCAACAAGGTAAAAATCAGCATACGTTTCAGAGGCCGTGAAATGGCAAGAACGGACGTGGCTGTTGATATTATGAAGGACTTTGCCGAGCAGGTTGCTGAATTTGGTGTGGTTGATAAAGAACCTAAGATGGAAGCAAGAACAATGGCAATGTTTCTGGCACCAAAAAATTAATATGGTGCATTGCTCAACTACTTATTAATATTTCCAAGGAGGACATGGATATGCCTAAATTAAAGACAAGAAAGGCTGTTGCTAAGAGAGTTTCAGCTACAGGTACAGGTAAAATTAAGAGAACTAAGGCTAACAAGCAGCACATTCTCACTAAGAAGAACAGCAAGAGACTTCGTGGTTTAAGAAAGTCTACAGTTGTTGATTCAACCAATATCAAGGCAATGAGAAAAGAGTTACCATATATCTAATTTTTAGGAGGATTTGTTGAAATGGCTAGAGTTAAGGGTGCATTAAACGCACGTAAGAAGCATAAGAAAGTTTTAAAGATGGCTAAGGGCTTTGTAGGCGCTAGAAGCAAGCAGTACAGAGTTGCTAAGCAGTCTGTAATGAGAGCTATGGCTCACAGCTTTGCAGGCAGAAAGCAGACTAAGAGAGCTTACAGAAGACTTTGGATTGTACGTATCAACGCTGCTGCAAGAATGAATGGTCTTTCTTACAGCAAGTTTATGAACGGTCTTAAGAATGCAAACGTAAACATCAACAGAAAGATGCTTGCTGAGCTTGCTGTAAATGACGCTGCTGCTTTTACTAAGCTTGCTGAAACAGCTAAGGCTGCTCTTTAATATTTAATAAGCTTTAAAATTTAAGGTGTCGTGAAAGCGGCACCTTTTTTCTGCCTTTAAAGGCATTTTTATATTTAAATTTATGTCAAGTTATGATATAATTAAATTTAACGGATTTAAGGCAGGTGATATTAATGGAAGAAAGACAATTTACGCATTTACACGTACACACGGAATACAGCTTGCTTGACGGCTCCTCAAAGATAAATGAGCTTTGCGCAAGAACAAAGGAGCTTGGCATGGACGCTATTGCCATTACCGACCATGGTGTTATGTACGGTGTAATTGACTTTTACAAGGCGGCGTTAAAGGAGGGCATTAAGCCTATTATCGGCTGTGAGGTTTATGTTGCCTCAGGCTCACGCTTTGTAAAGGAGGCGTCGGAGGACAACTTCTATTATCACCTTGTTTTGCTTGCTGAAAATAATGAGGGCTACCGCAACCTTATAAAAATCGTATCCTGCGGTTTTACGGAGGGCTTTTATTATAAGCCAAGAGTTGATAAGGAGCTTTTAAAGCAGTACCACGAGGGCATTATTGCGCTTTCTGCCTGCCTTGCGGGGCCTGTGGCACGCACCGTTCTGCGTGTGGGCTATGATAGGGCAAAGGAGGTTGCCCTTGAATATGAGGAGATTTTTGGCAAGGGTAATTTTTATCTTGAGCTGCAGGACCATGGCATGGCGGAGCAGCAGACGGTTAATCAGGCGCTTTTGCGCATGAGCAGTGAAACGGGTATTCCGCTTGTATGCACAAACGACCTTCATTATATCAATGCGGAGGATGCCGAGGCGCACGATATTCTGCTCTGTATACAGACAAACAAAACGGTAAATGATGAGGACAGAATGAGATATGAGGGCGGTCAGTTTTACTTGAAATCGCCCGAGGAAATGTACAGCCTTTTCCCTTATGCGAGGGAGGCCTGTGAAAATACAAATTTAATTGCACAGCGCTGTAATGTCAGCTTTGAGTTTAACCATTACAAGCTGCCTGTTTTTGATGTGCCCGACGGTCTTACCTCTTCACAGTATATGCGCAGGCTGTGCAGCGAGGGACTTGTGGAGCGTTATGGGGAAAATCCGTCCCCTGCCCTGCGTGAAAGGCTTGAATATGAGCTTGGCGTAATTGAGCAGATGGGCTTTGTGGATTACTTTCTTATTGTGTCCGACTTTATTAATTATGCAAAGAAAAATGATATTATGGTCGGCCCCGGACGAGGCTCTGCGGCAGGCAGCATAGTTGCCTACTGCCTTAGAATAACGGATATTGACCCTATCAGATTTGACCTTATTTTTGAGCGTTTTCTCAACCCCGAGCGTGTAAGTATGCCCGATATTGACGTTGATTTCTGCTACGAAAGACGTCAGGAGGTAATTGATTACGTTGTTGAAAAGTACGGTGCAAGTCAGGTTTCGCAGATTGTTACCTTTGGTACCATGAAGGCACGCAATGCCATACGTGATGTGGGACGTGCCCTTGCACTGCCTTACAGCGATTGCGACAGGGTGGCAAAAATGATACCCATGGAGCTGAAAATGACCATAGATAAGGCGCTTGATATTAATGCTGACCTTAAAATGCTCTATGAAAATGACAACGAAATACACAATTTAATAGATATGGCACGCAAGCTGGAGGGTCTGCCAAGACATTCCTCAACGCATGCCGCAGGTGTTGTTATCTGCGACCGTCCCGTTGTCGATTATGTGCCGCTCAGCACCAATGACGGTACTGTAACAACGCAGTTTACCATGACCACTATTGAGGAGCTTGGTCTGTTAAAAATGGACTTTCTGGGTCTGCGTACTCTTACCGTTATTCAGAATGCACTTAAAGAGGTTGAGCGCAATTACGGCAAAAAGTACGACCCTCTTAAAATAGATTATGACGATAAAAAGGTATTTGATATGATTTCAAGGGGCAATACCGAGGGTGTGTTCCAGCTTGAAAGCCCCGGTATGACCTCCTTCATGAAGGAGCTTCAGCCCCATAATTTAGAGGATATTATAGCGGGTATTTCGCTTTACCGTCCCGGTCCTATGGACTTTATACCAAAGTATATACAGGGCAAGCGCAATAAGGACAGTATCACCTACACCCACCCAAAGCTGGAGCCTATACTAAAGCCAACCTATGGCTGTATCGTCTATCAGGAGCAGGTTATGCAGATAGTGCGTGAGCTTGCGGGTTATTCTCTTGGCAGAAGTGATATGGTGCGCCGAGCCATGAGCAAGAAAAAGACCGATGTTATGGCTCGTGAGAGGGAAAAGTTTATCAACGGCGATTTGGCAGAGGGTGTACCGGGCTGTAAGGCAAACGGTATTCCCGAGGATATAGCAAATAAAATTTTTGATGAAATGACGGATTTTGCAAAGTATGCCTTCAATAAGTCGCACGCTGCCGCCTATGCGGTGGTTGCTTATCAGACGGCATGGCTGAAATGCTATTATCCCGTTGAATTTATGGCGGCACTGCTTACAAGTGTTGCCGACAACAATACCAAGGTGCGTGAGTACAGTGCGGAGTGCCGCAGAATGGGCATTAAAATTCTTCCGCCAGATATAAATAAGGGCTATTACCATTTTACAAAGGACGGTGGCAATATCCGCTTTGGACTTGGTGCAATTAAAAGTGTTGGCAGGGCTGTTGTTGAGGAA
>CABUWB010000214.1 GCA_902495025.1 uncultured Eubacteriales bacterium | reverse complement strand
CTTATACCAACATCACTGTCAGACGATGAAGAATTAATTATATCATTTTTACCCGTCATATTTTCAAAATTAAGTACAGGCAGAACACCATTTTCATCGGGTACACCTATAAGGGATACACCACCCTTTGAAAGCTGGAGCATATCTCCCATTTCAATATCGGCAGTAATATATACCTTGGCATTTGCAACAGATGCCGCACTTACAAGCGCTGAATAGCTGCTTACCACCGTTCCGTCTGAGGTATCAATGCTTTCTATTGTTGTAGTTTCGGTTGATTCCTCATACTGATTGTTTAAAATCCATATAGCGTCACGCATATCAACGCTGCCGCTGTTGTTTGCATTTGCAGCCGCAAGCTCAACGGTACTGTCAATTTTTGCAACACCCGAAAGATGGCGCAGTACCATTGCAGCGTCCTTTATATTGATACATTTATCACCGTTTATATCGCCCTTTTTGTTGTTTGTGTCAGTGTACTCAACGGAGATTGATTTAATGCTTATTCCGCCGCCGTTTGGTGTAATGGAAAGCTCGCCGCCAAGACCTGTGTAGCTGTATGTACCGCTTGCATCTGCCTGTGTTGTAGGCAGCTCCAGCTTGCCAAGCTCTGTATCGTTATAGACGTCCTTTAATATAGCATATCTCACAACACCGGTGCTGTTGTTTTTTGCAGTTATTTTTATGGTGCATGGAGCAGCAACCTTAAATTTTACCACATTTGCAGCACCGCTTGTTTTCATATAGCTGCTGTCAAAGGTAATAACCTTGGCAGTTGTAGCCGCAATGGCTAAATCGTCCCACTCAAAGTCTGCCGTTATATTTGATGTAGTTGCACCATGCGACGACATACTCCACGTCTTATTTTTAAGCTGTATTGCTGTTTCCGCACAGGCGTTAACGCATAATGAGCTTATGGCAAGCACCGTTATCATAAGTAAAGATACCGCTTTTTTTAAGTTTTTCATAAAATTCCTCTCTTTCTGTTAAATCTGCTTTCTTACGGTTGCATACTCGTCATTCAGCCTGTAATACGGACAGGCAAAGTTTGATGAGCGCATATATTTTTCCGTTTCGTCCTCATCGAGTGAAACCTCGCAGGCATAAAAGCCGTCCTCCTCGTCATATACGTAGAAAAGACACTGCTCACAGTTAGTCGATTTTTTCATTTTAATCACTCCCTTGGATAATTATACCACACATCGGCACAAAATACCAGAAAAGGTTGTAAAAATTGTGCCTTTGTGCTATCATTCAGTTATTATGGAGGATAAGAAAATGTTTGACAGTATTATTTTTGACCTTGACGGCACGCTTTGGGACGCCGTTGACAACATACTTATTTCATGGAACGAGGTGCTGAAACGGCACACCGAAATTGACAAAGCCATTACAAAGCAGGCACTTACGGCATGTATGGGGCTTAAAATGGACGATATTGCGGCAAAGCTTTTTCCTAAGGAGAGCAAAGAAAAACAGCTTGCCTTAATGGCAGAGTGCAGTGAATATGAGCTTGAATACCTTGCAAAAAACGGTGCAAGACTTTTTGAGGGTACAATACAGACCATATCAGACCTTGCCAAAACGCACCGTCTTTTTATATGCAGCAACTGTCAGAGGGGATATATTGAGTGCTTTTTAAAATATTATGAGCTTGACAGATACTTTACGGATACCGAGTGCTGGGGCAATACCAGCCTTTCCAAGGGTGAGAACAATGCCCTGCTGATTGAGCGCAACCGCCTACGCTCACCTGTTTATGTAGGCGATACACAGGGTGACCTTAACTCCGCACGCTTTGCAGGCATACCCTTTGTGTTTGCCGCTTATGGCTTTGGCAGTGCGGACAAGCCCGATTATACGATAAACAGCATTACAGACTTAAAAGATATAATAAACTGAATTAAGCGTATTTCGACACGCAAAAAAATAACGGGTCCACCAAACCCGTTATTTTTTCATACATTCCCCGCTTACGCAGGGCAAGGCGTTTGAGCTCTCATTTTGTTTAGAAATACAACACATAAATAAAAAGCACAGAGGAAGGAGTCTTTATTTATAAGGTCTAACTATCAAAACAAAAGGGAATATGAACTGAAATACAGCCCATAAAACAAAATGAGGCGTCGAAGCAACAGCTCCAACGCCTTTGTATGGTTATATTATATCCACGCAGTATTAATTTGTCAACGGCGCAGAGGGGACACCGCACAAATTGAAAGATAAATCTGTACTTTGATAAAAATTTTACAAAAAGCACCTCAAAATAAATTGTGCCACTGTGCCTTATTGTGTGTGCGAAAAAATTATGCTAGTATTAATTAAAGAAAATTTTTGAGGTGATTTTATGCAATACCACAACCCCGTAAAAAGAGGTTTCTTCCCCGACCCGTCGGTAATACGTGTCGGCAGTGATTATTATATGGTAAACTCCAGCTTTCAGTATTTCCCTGCCATTCCCATTTCGCACTCAACCGATTTGGTGCACTGGGAGGTAATAGGGCATGCAGTAACAAACCCCGACTGGCTGGATTTGTCTGAAACAATGGATTCAAGAGGTATATGGGCGCCCGATATTTCGTATCACAACGGCAAATTTTATATTTTTGCAACCCTGCGCTTTAACAGCAACGACAAGGAGCTATCGCCCATGCGCTGTCAGCTTATGATGACGGCGGACAAGCCCGAAGGTCCTTACAGCAAGCCCGTAAGGCTGCCTGTTGACAATATTGACCCCTCTCATTTTATTGATGATGACGGCAAACATTATATGATAATTGCTCCAGGCATAACAGTTGTACCATTAAGCGATGACTGCACAAGGGTAACAGGTGAGCCTGTACAGGTATGGGCTGGTACGGGTGAGCGCTGTCCCGAGGGGCCGCATATACTCAAAAAGGACGGCTGGTATTATGCAATACTTGCCGAGGGCGGCACAGGCTACGGGCATGGTATAAACGTGGCACGCTCCAAAACGCTTTTCGGCAAATATGAGCCTTCACCATACAACCCCGTAATGCGCCAGCACAATCCTGACGCACCGATACAGCGTGCAGGACATGGCAAGCTTGTACAAACACAGAACGGCGACTGGTGGATTACCTACCTGTGCGGCAGGCCAAACTGCGGACACTACACAACAATCGGCAGAGAAACCGCCCTTGACCCCATACAGTGGACAGACGACGGCTGGTTTACGATAAACGGCGGCAACGGTCCAAGCCTTGAACAGAACGCACCAAACCTGCCCCAAAGCACCTGCACCGCCTTTGAAAGGGACGATTTTGACAGCGACACACTAAACCTTAACTGGGAGTTTGTACGTAACCCCGACTACTCTGCCTTTACACTTACCGAGCGCAGGGGCTTTGCAAGGATATACACACAAAACGGCAGGCTTTACGAGCTGTGTGCCAAAAATATACTTGTAAGGCGTGAGGAAGAGCTGTGCTACTGTGCCATGACCTCGCTTGACTTTAACCCTGCAGCCGACGAGCAGGCAGGACTTACCTGCTACTACTCCACCGCCACCTATATACGCTTTTCACTGTGTATTAAAGACGGTGTACGCACACTGGAGCTTTCCATAAACCGCAACAGGGGCGAAGAAATTATTGCACAGGTTAAGGATATACCTTATGGCACAATTTATTTAAAGGTTGATACAGACCACCTTACACGCAGCTTTTACTATGGCAGCAGTCCCGAGGATATGCACCTTGCCGCAAAGGTTGAAAACTGTATTTTCCTCTGTGATGAAGGCGTACCCGATGACCCTAAGCGCCATACGGGCACACTTGTAGGCATATACGCTAACTGCGGTAAAAACGGCAGAAGAATACCTGCCGAC
The DNA here is from genome assembly GCA_902495025.1 of uncultured Eubacteriales bacterium. Lineage (GTDB taxonomy): Bacteria > Bacillota > Clostridia > Lachnospirales > CAG-274 > CALWRD01. The sequence goes on along the minus strand of CABUWB010000214.1, from coordinate 241 downwards.
TTTGACTTTTTTGAATATAAAAATAAATAATACAAAAAATGACTGCCACAGCAAAATGTGACAGTCTTTTTTTTTCACATACCCGTAACCCACACAGCAAGCGCAAAAAATATGGTAAACAGATACAGCAGGGTATCTGCTTTTTTTGCCTCGCCTGCAAAAAAGTGGATAACAACATACAGCGTAATACCAACGGACACGCCTGCAAGCATACTGCCGGTAAGCGGCATAAGCAGCATTG
>CABUWB010000213.1 GCA_902495025.1 uncultured Eubacteriales bacterium | reverse complement strand
AATATGATAAGGTTGACAGCGGCAAAATATATACCTACGGGCCTATTATCCACAATAAACAGGTAACGGGCGACCTTGAAAAGCATGGCGTTAAGGTTATTGAAAGCCTTGACGAGGCAGACGGCGGTGAGGTTGTTATCCGCTCGCATGGTGTACCGCCTGTTATTTATGATAAATTAGAGGAAAAAAATATAGCTTATACGGACTGTACCTGTCCTTTTGTAAAAAAAATTCACAAAATTGTAAAAAAAAGCTTTTATGATGAGCAAAGACGTGTTATTATAATAGGTAACAGTACACACCCTGAGGTTGTCGGCATAAACGGCTGGTGTGATAATACGGCAATTATTGTAAATTCCGTTGAGGAGGCTGCCGCACTTGACATCAATAAGGACGAAAAGTGGGCGCTTGTCTGCCAGACTACATTTCAGACGGACGTTTTTAACGAGATACTTTCAGTGCTCGGCAACGATTTTAAGGATTTAAAGCTATACAATACAATATGCAATGCAACTGCCGAAAGGCAAAAGGAGGCTGCCTCGCTTGCAAAACGGGTTGACTATATGATAATTTTGGGCGATAATAAAAGCTCAAATACCCGAAAATTGTATGAAATAAGTAAAAAATATTGCAAAAATACATTTTTATGTGAATCTATTAAAGATTTACAGTTGAATATTTCTTCGGAAAATGTTACAATTGGTATAACTGCCGGTGCATCAACTCCACCGGTGATAATAAAGGAGGCTGTTAATGCTATGAGTGAAACAAACAATGATTTTATGAAGATGGTGGACGAAACCCTTGTATCCTTACATACAGGTCAGGTTGTCGAGGGTAAGGTCATCAACGTCAGTGATACAGGAGTGGTAAATGTTGACCTTGGTTACAAGTCAGACGGTACTATTGCCAGAACTGAGTTTTCTGACGACCCTAACGTTGACCCTGCTGAGGTTGTTAAGCCGGGCGATGTAATTAAGGTTTTTGTTATAAGAGTTAACGACGGCGAGGGTAATGTTCAGCTCTCAAAGAAGAAGGTTGACGCTAATAAGGGCTACGAGGAAATCGAGGCTGCTTATAACGAGAAGAAGACTGTAACAGGTAAGGTTATTGAAACCGTTAAGGGTGGTCTTATGGCTCTTGTAAACGGTATCAAGGTATTTGTACCTTCTTCACAGATTTCTAACCGCTATGTAGAGGACCTTTCAAGCTTTGTAGGCAATGAGTACGAGTTTGAAATTCTTGAATACAGCACAGAAAAGGCAAGACCACGTATTGTTGCAGGCCGTAAGGCACTTGCTCAGAAGGAGATTGACGAGAAGAAGAAGCAGGTGTTTGAGTCAATCAAGGAGGGCGACAAGATTAACGGTACTGTAAGCAGAATTGTTGACTTTGGTGCTTTTGTTGACCTTGGCGGCGTTGACGGTCTTATCCATATTTCAGAGATGAGCTGGGGCAGAGTAAGAAAGGTTACAGACGTTCTTAAAGAGGGACAGGCTGTTACTGTTACCGTACTTGGCGTTGACCCTGAAAAGGGCAAGATTTCCCTATCACTCAAGGACGCTGATGCAGACCCATGGAAGGACGCTGAAACAAAGTATGCTGTTGGCAACATTGTAACAGGCAAAGTTGTAAGAATGACTACCTTCGGCGCATTTGTTGAGCTTGAGGACGGTGTTGACGGTCTTGTTCATATTTCACAGATTGCTAACAAGCATGTTGAAAAACCTGAGGACGAGCTTACAATCGGTCAGGAAATCAACGCAAAGGTTACTGAGCTTGACTTAACAAACAAGAAAATCAGCCTGAGCATTAAGGAAACTTTACCTAAGGAGGAGGCTCCTAAGGCAGAGGAAACTGCTGAGGAGTGATAATATCCTTATTTTATAAAATATTATGGGACAGGCTCTTATGCCTGTCCTTTTTTTCATAAACCCTATAACTATATTGTCTTATCTCATATATTACATTTGGTATTAACGTAAGTTTTTTATATTTTTGTGAAAATTTTGATTGATTTTTTGGTATTTTATTAATATATTTTTGTAAAGTTGCATTTTTTATTTGACGAAATATAATTAAAGTGTTATTATTATCTTAGAATATTTGATACAATTTTATGTATCGCAAAACACAGGGGGCCGGTAGGGGCAAATTATATAAATTGGAACTCTGTATAAAATAATAGGTGGTGATTTAATGGATACTAAAAATGCGTTACTGCTGCTTGCTAAGCTGGGCAACAGTGAAAAGGTACTGGAAATTGCAAAGTCCTATGTGGCAGATATGCTCAGTGCATACCACAACGTGGAAGAGTATGCACTTATGAAGGACGGTACTGTTACGCCGTTTGCAAATATTGATGAGTTTGCGCAGCTGCGTAAAAATGTAGCAAAGATTGAGGCTGCAACAACGGTTATTGATGAGTTTTTTATGATTGAGGGAGATATTGAAAAGCTCAGAAATTATGCGGCTATGGGTATGCTTGTATTCTACGAGGAGCCTGTTGAGGAGGTTACCGAGGTTAAGGTTGAGGAAGCAAAGCCCGAGCCAAAGGCAGAAGCAAAGCCTGCCAAGGAAATGCCTAAATTTGAAACACCAAAGGCAGAGCCTAAGAAGGAAACAGAGAAAGCAGAGCCTAAAAAAGCTACTTCTGTACCCGAATTTTCAAGCGCTTACAAGGCAACGCCTGCAGAGCCAGAGCCTGAACAGGAGCAGCCTGCGGAAGAAGAAAAGTCCGAGTTTGTCGGTATTACAAAAATTGATACCGAGGACAGCGTAAAGGCTATGGTTGGCTATGCCGAGGGTGATAATTACGAAAATCCTTATGAGTGTGTTTATGAGGACGATATTATTCCCGATGATGCTATACCTACTGCAATCAAGCTTTTTGACGGACCTCCAAAAACTGAGCCCGACGATATCCTTGCAGAGGCAAAGATGGTTATTGAAGAGGGTAAAAACTACATATTTACGGGCTGTAACCCAAGCGCTTACCTTAACAAGAGATTTGAATATTATCGCATTAAATATGCGCTTAAAAATATTGAGGACGGCGGCGAGCCCGAGCCTGAAATTGAAATTATCAAGGGTGAGCTTGACAAGATAAGAGATTTTGAAAAGAGAAATACTCTCCTTTCAATACAGCTTGTTGAGTATGATATGGCTCTTGTTGAAAAGGTTTACGGACTTCTGAAGGAGTTTGATGAAAAGCTCTATCCACCTGAGGCTCTGCCTAATATTGACAGACTCAGAGAGCTTATGGACTCACTTTCAAATTATGATGAAAAGGCGTCCCTGCTTACAAAGTTCTATAAGTTTGATGTTATGAATTTCCTTAAAACAGTATATAACAGCTGTAAGGGCCTTGAGCTTGATAAAAACAAGCGCCTTGCCGCTGAAAAGGATAGACTTGAAAAAGAGTCCTTTGACGAAATTATGGCACTGGAGAAGGAATATTATGCCTCAAAACAGGGTCTTAAAGGCAAGCTTCTTGGCGGCGGTGCAAAGAGCAGCTACACAACCAAGAAGAAGGAGCTTGAGGACAAGATGAATAAGCAGCTTGACGAGCTTCAGAAGGAAATTACCGAAATAGTGGAAAAGGATACCAAGATGGTCGGTAAGAATATGAAGCTTTATGCGAGAATTGATAACCTGCTTAAAAATAATGTTCTCTGCTTTAAGACAAAATAATCGGTCAGGGGGTGTAACTAATGTCAGAAGAATTAAGATTTAGTGATATAAATTTAGGCGAGAATATCGCCAACAGATATGTGCTTGAATCCGTTATCAATCCAGATAACGGTGAAGCGGCTACCTTTATGTGTAACTATGAGGGACTTATGTGCTGCGCCAAGGTTTATTATGATGACGCAATGCCAGCCAAGGAAACTCTTGACAAGCAGCGCAAAATTTCGTCATCACATCTTATAAGAAAGATGGACCAGGGTTCATTTAAGTCGCATTTTTACCAGGTAATGCCAAACTTTAACGGCAATATTATGTCAAAGCCTGTTAATGACAGAAAAATTATGGATATTATTCTGCCAGGTGTTATTGATGCACTTAAGGATATTCATGCAGAGGGTATT
>CABUWB010000212.1 GCA_902495025.1 uncultured Eubacteriales bacterium | reverse complement strand
TGAAACTCGTGATGGCTGTTGCAAAGCAACAGAACAGCACGGGTTGGTAGTTTCTACCGCTGCAATCTGAACAAAATGCAAGCATTTTGTTCAACGCCGTAAGGCGTATAAACTCTAATTTACTATCTGTATTATACGGCACACCCGCATTTCATCACTCATATCTCAGCGCCTCGATAGGGTCAAGCCTTGCGGCACGTCCGGCAGGATATACACCAAATATCACACCTACGGCAGCGGTAAGCAGCGCAGCCCCCGCAACAACAGGCACCGACAGCTTAGCCCCGAAGTCCATTCCCGACAGGCTGCTGACTACCATACCTGCGCCAACGCCCTCGGCATACCCAAGCAGCACGCCTATAAAGCCGCCCATAAGGCACATAATAACCGCCTCTGTCATAAACTGCAGCCTTATGTTGGCATCTGTTGCGCCAAGCGACTTTCTTATGCCTATCTCCCTTGTACGCTCGGTTACAGTAACAAGCATAATATTCATAACGCCTATGCCGCCTACAAGCAGCGATATTGCCGCAACAAAGCCTATAAACAGTGTAAAGCCGCCCAGCACCTTATTTATCATACTAACCTGTCCTGCATAGGTATCAATAACATACATACCCTTGTTTGAGTGGGTAAAGCTCAAAAGCCTGTCAACCTCCTTTACGGTATCGTCAAGTGCGTTCATATCCTTTACGCCGAGGTATATATAATCAATATTCTCCTTGCCATAATAGCCGGCAACCGTATTGTAAGGCATAAAGATTGTACCCTTGCCATAGGCTGATACAAGCTCACTTTTGTCCTCATTTTTAAGTATGCCCACAACACGCAGCTCACGCTTTACACCGTTAAAGTCTGCCGTAAAGGTCTGCCCCAGCACGTCGGTATAACCAAATACATTCTTTGCAAGCCACTCGTTAATAACTGCCGAGTTTGCCGCCGACTTATTATCCATATCCGTAATAAATCTGCCGTTTACAAGCTCTATCTTGCCCATTTTTACATAATCGGCAACCGTACCTGTTATATCGCAGTACATTTCCGTTCTGTTTCTTAGCTGCACAGTAGCGCTTGTTTCACAGGCAGGTGCGACAAACTCCATATTGCTGTGCGTGCGCAGCAGCTCGACATCGGAGCTTTTAAGGTAGTCGCTCTCCTTGACATTATTTTCCCAGCTTTTAAGGTAGACCACAACAAGGTTAGCGCCAAGCTTGTCAAACTCCTTGTTAAGTCCCTCCTTAATGCCGCCGCCTACGGAGGTAATCATTATAACCGAGGATATACCTATTATAATGCCCAGCATTGTAAGAAAGGTACGCATTTTATTGCTGCGCACGCTTGAAAAGGCGGACACTATACATTCGCTAAAGCCAAACCTCATACAATCACCCCCGTATCCTCAGCAAAAAGCCTGTTTTCAACAGGGCTGTCGCTTATAATCTCTCCGTCCCTAAATGTAACTATGCGCTTTGTGTACTGCGCTATATCGCTCTCGTGCGTTACCATAACCACCGTTGCACCCTCGTCGTTAAGCTGACGGAATATACCCATTATTTCAACGCTTGCCCTTGAATCAAGGTTACCCGTAGGCTCGTCGGCAAGTATTATGGACGGCTCGTTTACAAGGCTTCTTGCTATTGCGACCCTCTGTCGCTGTCCGCCGCTCATTTCGTTTGGCTTGTGCTTATACCTCTGCGCAAGCCCTACCCTTTCAAGTGCGTCAAGCGCCCTTTTGCGCCTTTCGGACGGCTTTACGCCCGCATAAACCATGGGCAGCTCAACATTTTGCAGGGCGCTCATTTTAGGCAGCAGATTAAAGCTCTGAAATACAAAGCCTATCTTTTTGTTGCGCACATAGGCAAGCTTTTTGCCCGAAAGCGAGGAAACGTCCTCTCCGTCAAGATAATATCTTCCGCTTGTAAGGCTGTCAAGGCAGCCGAGTATATTCATCATTGTAGACTTACCCGAGCCTGAGGCACCCATAATTGAGGTAAACTCACCCCTGCCAACAAGCAGATTTACATTGTGCAGCGCCTCAACCTCCAGCTTTCCGTTTTTGTACACCTTAACAATATTTTCAGCCCTTATCATTCGGCAGCCGCCTCCTCAATGTCCTTTACCTGCATTCCTTCTTTTAATATGACATCATCAGGAGAGTCAACCACCCTTTCGCCTGCCTTTACGCCGTCTGCCGATATGTACATATCCGAATACTCCTTAAGCGTAACAGGCCGCTTTTCAAGCTTATTTTCACTGTTTATGACAAAAACATAGTCCTTGCCGCTCTCATCGGTTAAGTAGGACATTACGGGTATTACAACCGCATTTTTGTCAACCGCCTTTATTACCTTTGCATCAAGCGTATAGCCGGGGCGCAGCATTGCCTTGTCCGATACGTCAAGCTCTGCCTCAACCACATTTCTTGTTGTGCCGTCAATCTGCTTTTCCTCCGCCTCAAACTTGACGGTTTTTATTTTTGCCTTTATTTCACCCTTAAAACCGTCGCCTGTCAGTATAACGTCAAGCCCCTCGCTTATGCCGGGCATATCAGGCTCGGGTATATCTATGTAAACTCTTGTGTCATTTTCATTTACCATTTCAAGCACGCTGGTATCCTCCAGTACGGTTGCGCCGTCATTCTGGTTTACCTTGGATACCCTGCCGTCAAAGGGCGATACCTCCTGCGTTTTATACTTTGCAAGCTCGTCCTCCAGCTGCTTTACCTTTAACTTTGCCGCCTCCAGCTGCACCTTCATTGTATCGCACTGATTTTTAACCTGTGCAGACTTTGGCTTTTCCACAAGCTCGGTATGCTTTGTTTTTGCCGCCTCCAGCTCTGCCTGCGCACTTGCGTAGGAAAGCGAGTCCCTGTTGTACTGCGTTGTGCAATTGTCAAGCTGCGCCTGCGCCTCGGTCAGCTTATCCTTATAGGTGTTCAGCTCACTTTGCGCTATTACGCCGCCCTCGTAAAGGCGCATATTTTTGTCATAGTCCTCCTGCGCCCTTGCAAGCGCCGTTTTTGCCTGCACAATATTGGTGTTGTCGGTTTCAAGCTGACATGCAATTTCATCAATATTTTTCTCACAGCTTGTAATCTGTGCAAGCGCCGACTTTATTTCACTATCGTCGGCAGGGATTGTAAGCCCCTTCAGCTCCTCCTCAAGCTGCCTAACGGTAAGCCTTGCATCGTCAAGCTGATTTGTAACAGTGTCGGTATTGTCCTCATCGTATGTGAAAAGCACCTGCCCCTTTTTGACATAGTCGCCCTCACTTACAAGCACCTGCTTGATTTTGCCGTTGTTTGAGGCATAAATCCTTACAGGCTCTTTTAGCTCCACATTGCCGCTAACCTCAACCTGCGTAATCATTTCCCGCTGCGTTACATCCGCAATTTTTACGGGATATGCCGCTGCACTTTCAGCTCCGCACCCACTCAAAAGCAGAGCAAAAACCAGTACGGCATTTACCGCCATAACTCTTTTTTTCATAAAAATCTCTCCTGTCATAAAATATTTTTACAGGTTTAATTATAATACAATTTCTTCCATATATATATTAAGTTAAAATTAAGATTTACGCCTTTACAAAACCTTTACCTGCTGATATAATGCAGACAAACGCAAAAAACATACTTTTTATGGCTCACTTTACATAAATTTTACATAAATTAAACCCTTTTGCAGTATAAAAAAAAATGCAGACCCTTTATAATAAAGGCAGATAATACATTATAACAAGGAGATATGCCCCATGAATACAAAAATATTTGTTACCGAGGACGACGACAATATACGTGAGCTTATAAAAATAGCGCTGGAGGGCTATGGCTACAGCGTATACTCCTATGAGTGTGCAGAGGACGCACTGGAGGCAATGACCACCGTAACGCCCGACCTTGCCATATTTGACATAATGCTGCCCGGCATGGACGGCACACAGGCTGTAAAGGAAATACGCTCAAACCCCGAAAATGCGTCCTTACCTATTATAATGCTTACCGCCAAGGACAGCGAGCTTGATAAAATAATAGGGCTTGATATGGGTGCTGACGATTACGTAACAAAGCCGTTCAGCGTGCTGGAGCTGATGGCGAGGATACGCTCACTTTTGCGCCGCTCACAGACAATGGGCAAGTCAGGCTC
>CABUWB010000211.1 GCA_902495025.1 uncultured Eubacteriales bacterium | reverse complement strand
GTTCATCGGCTTTTTTTACTCTGATGAGTAAATATTCTTAGGGCTCTTAGCTCAGTTGGTTAGAGCATCCGGCTCATAACCGGACGGTCCCGGGTTCAAGTCCCTGAGAGCCCACTTTTTTTAAAAATATATTTAATGTGGCCTGGTAGCTCAGCTGGTTAGAGCGCTGGCCTGTCACGCCAGAGGTCGAGGGTTCGAGCCCCTTCCAGGTCGCCACTATTAAAATTACGCTGTCAGAAATGACAGCTTTTTTTATATTTGTAAATGTGTTGAATAAGTACGTAAGTTGGATTATAATGAGGGAAAGGCGGTGATATTATGTCCGAATTATGGGATTTGGTTGATATAAACGGCAGAAAAACAGGTATTCTGCATGAGAGAGAAAGGATGGATTTTATCCCCGAGGGAATGTTTCATATTGTGGTTGATATATGGACAAAGAGGGGTAATGAAATTCTGCTGACGCAAAGGCATCCCTCCAAGCCATATCCGCTTGAATGGGAAAATACTGGCGGCTCGGTTATTTCAGGTGAGGAAACACTTGATGGTGCGATAAGGGAGCTGAAAGAGGAAACGGGACTTTTGGCGCAGCGGAACAGGCTGATTTATCTCGGCAGGGAGATAAATTACAAAAGAAAGGGTATGTATGAAAGCTATCTGTTTATAATGGAAGATGAACAGGAGCTGCACTTGCAGGCTGAAGAAGTGGTAGCTGCAAAATTTGTCAGATTAAATGAAATGGATAAATATAAGGATGAAATTGTTGATGGAGTATGGCATAGGTTTTGCAGATACAAAAACAGGATTGAACGGATAACAGCGTATAATGAGGTTTATCACCTTGTGCCGACAAATAAGCATGATGTAAGCAGTATTGAAGAGCTGTCGGCATTAACGGACAATGAAATTGAACCGATAATTTATGACCTGCTAGAGTAACCACTGATTAATTAATCTTTTACAGTTTTGGCTAAAATTCCCCATACCTTCCTCAAACAACCTTAACGAAGCTAATAGGCTGCGCCTGCGGTCGTTTTCGTTGGTCTGGAAAATTTTATCTCAAACCTGTTTTAGTGAATTAATCAGTGTTTACTCGAATAAATACAGGACTATAACTGGCCTGTTGCACAGGCGCTTCTGCCTGTTTTAAGGGAACACGAGGCGGTTGTATTTCCTCATATAAAGGGAATTTTGGACGGTGATGATTTTTGGTGGAAATACTGGATTGTCAACTGTCTTGTGCCATATTTCAGCAATGAACACAGGGCGGCATTGAAAGCCGAAATTGAAAGCGTAAAAAATGATAAAGAGTTGGAATTGTAAAAAGCATAAAAATATGGTATGATATATATAAATTAGTGAGAGGAAGTGAAAGCTATGGCAGATATGAACATACAGTGGTATCCGGGACACATGACCAAAACCCGCCGAATGATGGACGAGAATATAAAGCTGGTGGACATAGTCATTGAGCTGCTTGATGCAAGAATACCATATAGCAGCAAAAATCCCGAAATTGACAAGCTGGCGAGGGACAAAAAGCGCATTGTCATTTTAAATAAGTCTGACCTTGCGGACGAGAAAAAGACTGCTTTGTGGACTGAATATTTTGAGGCAAAGGGGTTTAAGGTAATAAAGGTAAACTCAATTACGGGCAGCGGAATTAAGGATATAAGTACTGCAGCGGCAGAGCTGATGGCAGAAAAGCTGGAGAGATTGAGAAAGCGTGGCAGGATTTTCACACCTACAAGGGCAATGATTGTGGGTATACCTAATGTGGGCAAGTCTACCTTAATTAATAAGCTGGTTGGCAGAACTATGGCTAAAACGGGCGACAGACCCGGTGTTACAAGGAGCAAGCAGTGGGTTAAAATACGTAAGGATTTTGAGCTGCTGGATACTCCGGGTATACTTTGGCCTAAGTTTGAGGATAAGGCTGTCGGAATGAAGCTTGCCTTTACGGGCGCTGTAAACGACAATATAATTGATTTGGAGGAGCTTTCAGTCAACCTTATTGAATATCTTGATAAGCTCTATCCAAGTGCTGTTTCGGAGCGCTACGGCATTGAAACCGAGGGTGCGGAAAACACCTTTGAGCTTGTAAAGAGGATTGCCGATGCTAGAGGTTTTAAGGCAAAGGGCGGTGAGCCTGATACAAAAAGAGCGGCAACAATTCTGCTTGATGAATTCAGGGCGGCAAAGCTTGGCAGAATTACGCTTGAAAGTCCCGAGGACATTACCGAATAAAAAAATTTTTTTAATATGAATATTACTGCCTTATTAAGCTCATAATATTACTGCGGTGATAAGCGCCGCTATTATTACGGCGGTTGTATACAGTACCGTTATATGCGGTGATGTGTACAGTCGGCGGCAGCTTTTTAAGGAGGTACTTTCTTATGGAGAGTAACAGAAGTGATAACAGAGCTAACAGGTCCAATAATAAGGCGGACAGCAAGTCTAACCAGTCACGCTCTAACAGAGTGGAGTTTGCAAACGAGCTTGACGCTAATATGGACAAGAGAGCTGACAATCGCTCCGAAAAGGCGGATAAGAATAACCGATAAGTTACGGAAAGGGACTGCGCTTGCAGTCCTTTTTCAATTTTATAAAAAATATTGCAAAAACACTTGACTTATTGTAAAAAATATGGTATTCTATTATAGCTGTTGTGAGAACAGCTTGTTTATAGGGGTGTGGTCAAATGGTATGACAGAGGTCTCCAAAACCTTTAGCGAGGGTTCGATTCCTTCCACCCCTGTTGGTAAAAGGTGTTTTGAAAGTGGCTTATTTAAAGGCTTTCGGGACACCTTTTCTTTATATTTTTTCAGGTAGGGATTGTAAGAATTTAACTGTAAACATAACTATCGGTTGAATAATACCAGAGCAATACATATTTGTTGACATTTTCTATTAATAAAAACAGTAAAATGGCTGATGTAAAGTATTATTCATCAGCCGTAAGAAAAAAATCGTTATCTAAAAGACGATATCAGAGAGGGTATCGTCTTTTTATATATGCACTCAAATTTGGTACATACACAAAAAGAGCCTTCCGCAAAGCAGAAAGCTCTTTACATACACCCAGCGGGAATCGAACCCACAACTAACCCTTAGGAGGGGTTTATTATATCCGTTTAACTATGGGTGCTTAGTCAACATTAAAATTATAATATAAAATTGTGTCGTTGTCAACTTTTTTTAAACTAATATTGATATTTTATTGCGCAGGAGTTATTATAGATATAAAGGAGTTGATAGTATGGATTACATAGCTTATGCTAATGATTTGATAAATTTTATTGACAGCAGCCCATGCGCAGCATTTGCGGCGCACAATGCCTTAAATATGCTGAAGGCGGCAGGTTTTGAGGAGTATGACGGTGTTGCGGAGCAGGGCGGCAGGTATTATATTGAAAGGGGAGGCATAGCACTTGCAGCTTTTATCAAGGGCGGCAGTGAGGTGAGGATTGCGGGTGCGCATCTTGACTCGCCTGCGGTTATGCTTAAGCCCAAGTGCGAGCTTATAAGCGAGGGTGCTTATGTAAGGCTGAACAGTGAAATTTACGGCGGCGCAATTTTGTCAACATGGCTTGACAGACCGCTTGGAATTGCAGGCAGGGTTATGCTTAAAAGCAATACTATTATGCCTACTATACAGCCAGAGGTAAGGCTGTACAAAAGCGGCAGGGCGCTGTGCATTATTCCAAACTGTGCGCCGCATCTTAACAGGGAGATAAACAGCGGTGTTGCCTACAATAAGCAAAGGGATATGCTGCCGCTGTTTTCACTTGATGTACGCAGGCGCATTATTGATGTAATTGCCGAGGATATGGCGGTAAATGCCGAGGATATACTTGATTATGAGCTGTACTGCTATGATGTGCAGGGTGGTATGCTGATTGGTGATATGATAAGTGTGGGCAGGCTTGATGACCTTATGATGAGTTATGCTCTGGTGCGTGCGCTTTGTGAGTGCGATACGAAAAATACCTCAATAATCATTCTTACCGACAATGAGGAGGTAGGCAGTCTGACAATGGGCGGTGCAAGGGGTAGTCTGCCGCTAGAGGCAGTCAGGGCTGCACTTGGTGAAAATTATACGGAGAAATTAAAAAATGCCGCTGCATTTTCCGCTGACCTTGCACACGCTGTAAATC
>CABUWB010000210.1 GCA_902495025.1 uncultured Eubacteriales bacterium | reverse complement strand
TGGAATCCGCCCCTACAAGATAATTACAACGTTAATTGATTTTTTGGTAAAATTTAGCTTATATGCAGGATATTTAAACAAACTAACATCTAATTTATATGCAATACAATAATCTATTATTGGTTACGTAGGGGCTGGTCGTATTGCCTTGCAATACTGCTCGCCTATGCAACCTGAGGCGGATTCCATATCCGCCCTAATTTTAGCATATTATAATTACTAACGGGCGGCAGATTGCCGCCCCTACAATTGAAATGTTAAGGTATTATTACACCGATAAACATTAATTTTCCCAACTATTATTCATCTGACACCAATATATCTCAAATAAAAATCCAGCATATCATAACATTCATCAAACTTACGCTTAACCCCTGCGGGAGTAAACTTATGTGCCTTACCATAAAATTTAACGGCAAGGTTAATAAAGCGTTTAGGGTACATAACAAGGGCATAGAGTATTGCAAGCTCCTTATCGTTACAGGGATTATGTGCGGTATAGGTATCAAGTATTTCATCAAGGGTGAGGTAGTCGTCAGACACAGCCGCCAGCTTGCGTATATAACGTGAAATGAGCTGTGCGGTATCCTCCATAAAATGCCCGGGGCGGCAAAGCTCCCAGTCGGCAAACACAACATTTCTGCCTATAAAGATATTATCCTCCTTAACTGCGCCATGTATCGGGCAGGTAACGGAAAATCCAAGTCCGCCAAGCACATTTACGGCGTCCTCTGCAAGGGCATAAAAGTCGGGATAATGCCTTATAAAGTTGTTGTCGGCGTCGGTAAGCCTTTTGGCACAGCCAAGCTGTTTTTTAACGGCTTTCAGCCTTGACGCACCCTTTTTAAGGCTTTGCAGTATATCCTCCCTTGCACAGGCGCAGCCCCTTAACACCCTGTGCATATCGCCCATGGCGGCAAAGGCGGCAAGTATTTCAGCTGAATTTTCAAAGGCAGGGTTATGTCCCTTAACTGCCTCTGTCATTATGTACAGACTCTCCTCGCCCTCAAACACAAGGCGTTTATCGGCAGCAGGCATAAGCCTGTCGCATACGTTAAGCCCTGCCGAAAAAAGGCTGTCCTTTATGGCGGCAAGCTCGTTAATTCTGTCCTCGGTAAGGGTGGTGGGTATAATGCGGTATTCCTCCCTGCCGCACCTTACGGTATAATAATATTTGGTTTTGTATACGCATGTAGGTTTAAGGGAAAAGCCCTCCGCAACTTTTGTCATATCTTCCATAATATCACCTGCAATATCTGTTAAAAAATTTACGGTACAAAAAAATATATGCTTATATAGTGAGTAATATTAATTTTTATATTGATAATTTGGCGCTTTTGTGGTTAAATATATAGTGATATGTTATGCAGTAGTTAAAATTGGAGGCAGAAATATGTGCGGCTTTTGCGGCTTTACAGGCAATATAGAAAACAGGGAAGATGTCATCAATGAAATGATGAACAAAATTATACACAGAGGTCCCGACAGTGCGGGTGTACATACCGACGAAAATGTTACACTCGGCTTCAGGCGACTTAGCATTATCGACCTCAGCGACGGCTCACAGCCCATGTACAATGAGGACGGCTCACTGGTTATCGTATTCAACGGTGAGATTTACAACTATCAGTCCATAAGGGAAAAACTTATTGAGGGCGGTCATACCTTCAAAACCCATGCCGATACGGAGGTGCTTATACATCTCTATGAGGACAAGGGTGCGGATATGCTTAACGACCTCAGGGGTATGTTTGCCTTTGTTATTTATGATTTGAAAAAGAAAAAGCTTTTTGCCGCAAGAGATTTCTTCGGCATTAAGCCATTTTACTATACACAGGTGAACGGCAACCTTATTTTCGGCTCGGAGATTAAGAGCTTTTTGCCTCACCCCGATTTTAAAAAGGAGGTAAACCCCGTTGCGCTTGAAAATTACCTTACCTTCCAGTATTCCGTACTGGAGGAGAGTTTTTTCAAGGGTGTATTCAAGCTGATGCCGGGTCATTACCTCACTTTTGAGAACGGAAAGGTGGAAACAAAGAGGTATTTCCAGCCCGAGTTCAAGCCCGAGCAGGCTGGCTTGCAGGATACCATACAAAAGGTTGAGGACGTTATGCAGAACTCTATCGAGGCGCACAAGGTCAGCGATGTTGAGGTTGGCTCCTTCCTGTCAAGCGGTGTTGACTCCAGCTACGTTGCCGCTACCTTTAACGGCGATAAAACCTTTACCGTAGGCTTTGACTATGAAAAATATAACGAGATTGGCTATGCCGAGGCACTTTCGGAAAAGGTCGGCATTGACAACTACTCCAAAATTATCTCAACTGATGAATACTGGGACAGCCTTAAAAAGGTGCAGTACCACATGGACGAGCCTCTTGCTGACCCATCTGCAATTGCGCTTTACTTTGTAAGCCGCCTTGCGTCAAAGCACGTTAAGGTTGCGCTTTCGGGCGAGGGTGCAGATGAGTTCTTCGGCGGCTACAATATCTATAAGGAGCCTATGGACCTTGCAATTATGCACGCCCTGCCTAAGTTTGTGCGCAAGGCGCTTGCTGGCATTGTAAAGGTGCTGCCATTCTCATTCAAGGGTAAAAACTACCTTATAAGAGCGTCCATGGATTTGGAGGAAAGGTTTATCGGCAATGCAAAAATGTTCTCCGAAAAGGAGAGAGAGTCCATACTCAAAAATCCTACTGGCAAGTATAACCACATGGAGATAACAAAGCCTTATTACGACTTTACAAAGGGTCTTGACGATGTTACACGTATGCAGTTTATTGACCTTAATTTGTGGATGGTTGGCGATATTCTGCTTAAAGCCGATAAAATGAGTATGGCAAACTCGCTTGAGGTAAGAGTACCTTTCCTTGACAAAGAGGTGTTTAAGGTTGCAAGCAAAATTCAGAGTGATTACAGGGTAAACAGACAGGCTACAAAGTACGCTTTCCGTATGGCGGCAAAATCGCATCTGCCAGAGGAGGTTGCCTCAAAGAAAAAGCTCGGCTTCCCTGTGCCTATAAGGGTATGGCTTAAAGAGGACAAGTATTATAATATAATTAAGGAGGCGTTTACAAGCGACGCCGCAAAGGAGTATTTTAATACTGACAAAATTATTGCCTACCTTGACGACCATAAAAACGGCAAGTGTGATAACAGCCGTAAAATATGGACAATTTATATGTTTTTAATATGGCATAAGCAGTTTTTTGAGGACTGCGCCGCATAAAAATAAGGGAGTATGCAGTCATACTCCCTTTAATTATTGTTATGTATCAAGTGCAGCCTTTATTTTACTAAAGGTTTCCTCGCTTATTATGTGCTCAATGCGGCAGGCATCATTTTCGGCAACAGTGGGGTCAACACCCAGTATTTCGGATAAATAGCGTGTTATAAAAACGTGCCTTTCATATACGGCAGATGCCTTTTTCATACCCTCCTCGGTAAGGCAGATATTGCCGTTTGGCTCAACTACGATATATCCGTCGCTTTTAAGTATGCCCATTGCCCTGCTAACGCTCGGCTTGGAAAAATTAAGCTCCGTTGCTACGTCTATCGCACGCACGTAGCCCAAGCGCTTTTTCAGTATTAATATTGTTTCAAGATAATTCTCGCCCGATTCCTGAAGCTTCATAATTGACAACCCCTATTCTGAATAATATAATATAAACAGTATAACATAAGGTATGTAATTTTGCAAGATTGTGAGGTATTATGTAATGTCAACTATAATTACGCTTGCTATTGTGGGTGCGCTGGTGGTTTTTTCGCTGGGCAGATATATAAAAATGAGTAAAAACGGCGGCTGTGGCTGCGGCTGTGAGGGCTGTCCGTCAAGAAATTCGTGCAGCGGTAAGGATGATAAGAAATAATTTTCGATTTTTGCTTGCAAAGTGAAAAAAGTTTTGGTATAATAAAGGAAACGGAGGCGGTTTTTAATGGTTAAACAGCTTATTGACAGGCTCAGGCAAAAGGGTCTTACCGTTGCGGCGGCGGAAAGCTGCACAGGCGGACTTATAGCCTCTGCCTTTGTGGATATTCCCGGAGCGTCGGACGTGTTTGCGGCAGGGCTTGTTACCTATATGGAAAGGTGCAAGGTGTCGCTGCTTGGCGTGAAGGAGCAGACCCTTGAAAAATATACCGCCGTAAGCGCACAGACCGCAGAGGAAATGTGCGTAACCGCCGCAAAAAGGTG
>CABUWB010000209.1 GCA_902495025.1 uncultured Eubacteriales bacterium | reverse complement strand
GCCTGCATTGGACATAGTTCCCTGAATCATAATTGCTTTAGCCTTTTTCACCCTATCACCTCACTAAGTGCAGCTGCCAGTATTTCATTATCTGTATGCGATTTAACAGCAATACGGTAATACTGCCTGCCAAGCCCTGTATAATTATCGCATTTTCTTATAAGTATGCCTTTTTCAGCCATTTTATCGGCAAGCTGTATTTCAGTTTTTAACAAAATAAAATTTACCGCTGACTTAAAATATTTTATATCCAAGCTGTCAAGGCGGTTTTCCAGATATTCTCTCTCTGCCTTAATAAAAGCTCTGGTTTGTACAGGCAAAGTATTTTCATTTAAAGCGGCAATACCCATTTGTTGTGCGGCAACAGACACACTCCAGGGCTGTCTTGCACCATACATTTTATCAATTATATTCTGATTATGGCATACTGCCCAGCCAAGCCGTATACCTGGCATGGCATACATTTTTGTAAATGCTTTAAGTACAAGCATATTATCTCTTTGTTCATTTAAAACAGAATATCTGTTGGCATTTTCTGCAAAATCCATAAAACACTCGTCAATTACAACAAACGCACCACACCTGCTGCATCTGTCTGCAATTTTTAAAATAAGCTCTTTATCCGTCAATACACCCGTAGGATTGTTTGGATTACAGATAAAAACCATATCCGTATCATCGGTTATATAATTTAAAATATCATCCTGTATTTTAAAGCCTTTTTCCTCTTTCAAATAATAATAGCTTATATCCGCACCTGCGGCAGCTGCCTCATATTCTCCAAAGGTGGGAGCTGTAAGCATAATTTTTTCAGGCTTTAATGCAGAAATAATATTATAAATAAGCTCTGCCGCTCCATTTCCGCATATTATATCATCAAACGGAAGTCCGAAGCTATCGGCTATCGCTCCTCTTAACTGCCTGCAAAGCACATCGGGATAAGCATTTGACATTTTAAGTCCTTCACAGCCTGCCTTATACACAGCCTCGCTAAAGCCCAAAGGGTTTATGTTGGAGGAAAAATCCAGCATTTTTTTGCTGTATGAATAAATATCACCGCCATGTATTATCCTCATAATAAAACACCTCCGACAAACAGCCTTATAATACCAAAAATAATCATGGTAAGCACTGCCGATGTATACATAAGTAAGTTTGCCTCGGCTATATTTTCTTTGCTGATTTGCCTTATTTCATCACCGATAAACGGCTTTTTGTAAAGCTTGCCAAAGTAATAAGCGTCCCCTGCCAGCTTTATGCCTAGTGCGCCTGCGCAGGCCGCCTCCGTTTGTGCAGAATTAGGGCTTGAATGATTAAGCCTGTCACGCAGAAAAATCTTAACTGCATTTTTATAATTCATTTTCAGAATAAATGCTGCAATTATCATTATAACGGCAGATATTCTGGACGGTATAAAATTCATAATATCATCAAGCTTAGCCGCCGCAAAGCCAAAATTAATATATCTGTCATTTTTGTAACCAACCATGGAATCCATTGTATTTACAGCCTTATAAAAAGCACCGAGTGTACCGCCGCCAATCAGCATATATAAAAGCGGCGCAATAACTCCGTCAGATAAATTTTCCGCAACAGTCTCAACAGCTGCCTTTATTATTCCCTTTTCATCAAGCACAGCCGTATCCCTGCCAACTATCATTGATACCGCAGCCCTTGCGCCCTCAACATCTCCCTTTTCAAGCTGTTCGTATACACTCATACTTTCCTTTTTAAGGGATTTTGCCGCAAGAAACAGCCAGCAAATAATGCTTTCAATAACAAAGCCAAAATACGTATTTACTCTGTAAGCAAAGCAAATTATAAAAGCAGTTATACCCGTTGTAACAGCACATACAATAATAACCAGTACAAAGCCTGCTGCTTTTTCCCTTTTGCCAAACAGCCGCCGTAATACACTTTCCACAGCATTGATAAGATTACCTATAAGCCTTACGGGGTGAAATTTAAAATTGGGGTCGCCAAAAAGCAAATCCAGCAAAAAGCCTGTAAAACAGGCATATAACGAATATTTAAACATAGCCCTTATCCTTTTATTTTTATACCTATACCGCAGCTTACACGCCACACCTCGCTGCACCTTGCAGCAAGTGCACACTGCGCCCTGCCTGTTTTTTCCCTAAGCGCCCTGTCAGTTTTATCAAGCGGTATAATTCCGCAGCCAATCTCGTTGCTTATAACAGCGTCAAAGCCGCCTGCAAATATTTTATCTATTACGGCTTCACCCTCGTTTTTTACGGCAGAGTTAAAGTCATAATAAATTTTATCTTTATCAATTTTTAGCATCTCAAGAGCAAATTTTTCCTTACCCTGATATGCACCGCCTATAATAAGTATCACACAAAGCACCGTCCTATTACAGCAGACATAAGTACAGTAAGCTCACAAAGCTGTAAAAAATAGCCTGCAAGGTCGCCTGTTATGACGCCAAAGTTTTTAATACAATTATAATAATGATATGTAAAGCAAAGCAAAGCTGATATAACCGCTATTGCTCCGCATGCAATGTTGATATATATCATAAATGCAGCCGTAACGGCAAAATACAACATCATAACCGCTTTTACTACGGTTTCATCTGCACTGCTGCTGAAAGTTGATACCAACCCCGTTTTTTTTGCCGCTTTAAAGGCAACAACACTTAATCCGCTTAACGAGCGTGAAAGCACATAGCCTGCCGCAGCAATAGGCAGTACATCAGCTTTAAGCTCACTGAAAAAGCCGATAGAAAGCGTAAAATATACAAGACCGCCTATTATTGCAAACGCACCCGAGTTTGAATCCTTTAAAATTTCAAGCCGTTTTTCCCTATTGGCATAAGAGCTTATGCCGTCCATTGTATCAAGAAAGCCGTCAAGGTGTATACCGCCCGTAATTAATACGGGTAATACTGTCATAATACACGATCTTAAAAGAGCGCCGACATTTAATGTATAAAGCAGCATACCGACAGTGTAGGCAGCCGCACCTGTTACCACACCTACAAGAGGGAAAAAGCAAAGAGCATATTTCATACTCTTTTCGTCCCAGTCCACTTTGGGCACAGGTATTTTACTGTACATACCAAAGGCTATAATTAAAGCTCTCAAAAGCATTTTATCACCCCTTTATACTGACAGGTATACCGCACACAACCTCGGTTACACTCTCTGCCATAGCCGACAGTGAAATGTTTATTTCGGCAAGGCATTTTATATAATCGGTTGTCGGTTTATCATACTTTACACCGTCTGCAAAAATATCATTTGTTACAACAACAACTCCCGCACATATACCGCACAGACGTTTAATACCGTTTATAATATCTGCTGTGGCATTTTTATTTTTTTGGTCAAAAATTTCATTTGCAGCAAGGTTTGACATACACTCAATAAGCACCACGCAGTTTGGCTTAATTTCAATATCTTTAAGGTTATAATAACATTCCAGAGTTTCAAAACCCTTGCCTGCACGCAGCTTTTGGTGGCGTGCAATTCTTTTTTCCGCCTCGATGCCGTATGGCTGCATGGCAGCTATATAAATAAGTCCGTCTGCAATTTTTTCTTTAAAAAGTCTGACGGCGATGTTCTCGGCATACTCGCTTTTTCCACTGCCGCTGCCACCCGTAATTACACAGAGCATTTTCTACTCTCCTTATATTCTTCACATCTTTTGACAAAATTCGCTGCAAAATCGGGATTTGAGTAATAAAACAAATGCGGATAGCCGCAGATGATATTTTTATACTTTACCATACACTCCCAGCTTTTGCCGTTTGGCTTAACCGCAGTATATTCACTGCCGTTTTGCGTACTGTCCCAGTAATGAAATTCATGCGCCTTTATGCTTTTGCCACTCGTGTCGGTTAAAGTAATATAGCCAAACCTCACAAGTCTGCCTGTATAAAAGGCATTGGCATTTATAATACCGACCATATCAAAGCTGTTTTTATCCCTGTCCTCAACCTTTTTATGCAGATACATAAAGCCGCCGCACTCTGCAAGCGCAGGCATACCGCCCTCCAGCTTAGCCTTAATATCACACAGCATAGAGTGGTTGCCGCTAAGCTCACTGCAATAAAGCTCGGGATAGCCACCGCCTAAAATAATACCGTCTGCATTTTCGGGAATATGCTTGTCCCTTAACGGTGAAAAATACTTTATTTCACAGCCCATTTCCTCAAGCAGTTCAATATTGTCCTTGT
>CABUWB010000208.1 GCA_902495025.1 uncultured Eubacteriales bacterium | reverse complement strand
TTAACCAGCTTTGACTCCTGATAGCCACAAAGCTCATAATCAAAGGACGCATAACCCCTTGAACGGGATTTAAGCACATCGAAAAAGTCATATATAATTTCGTTAAGGGGCAGTCTGTAGGTGAGCAGCACCCTTGTTTCCTCAATATATTCCATACCGATATATTCGCCCCTGCGCTGCTGGCACAGCTCCATAATTGTACCGACATACTCGCTTGGCAAAATAATTTCCGCCTTAACGATAGGCTCCTCCATTTTCAAAATGGTGGTAATATCGGGCAAATCGGACGGATTGGAAAGATTGATAACCTCGCCGTTGGTAAGGTAAACCTTGTAAATAACGCTTGGTGCGGTGGTAACAAGGTCAAGGTTATATTCCCTTTCAAGCCTTTCCTGTATAATTTCAAGGTGTAAAAGACCTAAAAAGCCGCAGCGGAAGCCAAAGCCGAGGGCAATTGAGGTTTCAGGCTCAAAGGTGAGGGCGGCATCGTTAATCTGCAGCTTTTCAAGTGCGTCCCATAAATCGGGATACTTGGAGCCGTCTGCAGGGAAAATACCGCAGTATACCATTGAGTTTACCTTTTTGTAGCCTGGCAGCGGCTCGGCTACGGGGTTTGCCGCAAGTGTAACGGTATCGCCTATGCGTGTATCACGCACATTTTTAATGCTTGCGGTAAGGTAGCCAACATCGCCTGCCTTAAGCTCCTCAACAGGGATAAAACGACCCGGTCCGAAAGCGCCTACCTCAACAACCTCAAACTCCTTGCCTGTTGCCATAAAGCGCACCTTGTCGCCTGCCTTAACCCTGCCGTCAAACAGGCGCATAAACACTATAACACCCCTGTAGCTGTCATAAACGCTGTCAAATATAAGTGCTTTGAGAGGTGCGTCCTCATCACCCGAGGGTGCAGGTATTTCGCTTATTATTTTTTCAAAAACCTCATCAATGTTTATATCTGCCTTTGCGGAGATAAGCGGTGCCTCTGATGCGTCAAGACCTATAACGTCCTCAATCTCCTTTTTAACCCTTTCAGGCTCTGCGGAGGGCAGGTCGATTTTATTTATTACGGGCAGTACCTCCAAATCATTGTCAAGGGCAAGGTATACGTTTGCAAGCGTCTGCGCCTCAACACCCTGTGCGGCATCCACAACAAGCACTGCACCGTCGCAGGCGGCAAGCGCCCTTGATACCTCGTAGTTAAAGTCTACGTGTCCCGGGGTGTCGATAAGGTTTAAGGTGTATTCCTCTCCGTCGGCTGTCTTGTGAATAAGACGTACAGCCTGCGCCTTGATGGTTATGCCCCTTTCACGCTCCAAATCCATATTGTCAAGCACCTGCTCCTGCATTTCACGCTCGGTTAAAAGTCCCGATTTCTGGATAAGTCTGTCGGCAAGCGTGCTTTTGCCATGGTCAATATGTGCAATTATACTGAAATTTCGTATTTTTGACTGTCTGTCTGAACTCATTTAATGCAATTTCTCCTTTATCGTATACGTAACAATTATTATAACACATAAGCCGCCTAAAAAAAAGATTAATTTTTTGAAAGAAATACAAAAGCCAGTACAGCAAGTATAATTATCGGGTCAAGCTCGGTTATGTCGGGTATTGCGCTCTGCTCGGAGCTTGTGCGTATACAGCCCTCGTCAAGCTCGTAAATGCCGTCGGGGTGAATTACTCCCTCGTCTGCTGCTGCGGCGCTTACGGTCGTTTGCGGTGTAAACAGCCTTAACAGATTGACGGCGTCAATAAGGGTATCTATTCTATCTGAATTTTGTGTAAACGGCTTTAACGCCTTAAGCAGGTTTACCTCTCTGCATGGGTGCGAGGCACAGTAGTCTTTGTGCGAGGCAACAGCAGCATTTATCGGGGCAAAATATTTAGCCGAAAAATGACTTGCCACAAGCTCTGCTATCTCCTGCAGGTCGTTTTTAAGGGTGTCGGGTGATGAAAGTGTGCGTGTTATTTCATAGATATTATTTATTTCTGACATGATATACCTCCTGTGATAAAAGTGCGCCTGCGTCCAGCAGCCCCCAGCCCTCCCTGTTGCGTGGAAAGCCAAGCCTTACGGAGGTGCGGGCAAGCATATATTTTATATCGTCGGGCGTAAGCGTGGGGTCCTTCTGCAAAAGTGCGGCGGCTGCGCCTGCAACTATGGGGGTTGACATTGACGTACCGCTTAAAATCTGATAATATTTATCCCTTATTTTTATATCCTCTCTTTTGGCGTCTGCGCTAAGGCAGGATACAATGCTGCTGCCGGGGGCAAGTATATCGGGCTTTATGACGCAGTCAAGCGTAGGGCCTCTGCCTGAAAAATTTTTAAGTGCCATACCCCATATACTGGTTTCGTTTTCATCATCACTGGAGCCTACGGTGATGATTTTGCGGCTTATACCCGGTGAGGATATTGTGCATGGGGCAGGGCCGTTGTTGCCTGCTGCGCATATTACGGTAATGCCGCTGTCCCACAGTGCCTCGGCTGCCCTTACAAGAGGGTCCTCGCCCGACGCTGCCGATGTGCCTATGGAAAGGTTTACTATACGTATATTATATTTGCTTTTGTTGTCGTATATCCATTGCATACCTGCAAGAATATCTGCGGCGCTGCCCTTGCCCGTACTGTCAAGCGTTTTAAGCGAGGCTATTGATGCCGAGGGTGCAATACCCCTGTACTTGCCGCCCGAGAGTACTCCGCTGCCGCAGGCTATGCCCGTAACGTGCGTGCCATGCCCGTTATCGTCATACGGAGCTGTTCTGCCGTTTATAAAATCCCGAAAAACCAGTATTCTGCCCTCAAAATCCTTTGTGGGGCTTATACCCGTATCGAGAAATGCTATGGTTATTCCGCTGCCGTCATATTGCAGGCTGTCGGCATTTACCGCCCTGCGTGCCTTGTTCATTTGTGCGGTTATATGCGGTATGCGGTGTATTGCCTTTATTGTGCCTGCCTTTTTCAGTATGTCTAAATTTTTGGGGCTTATTTCAACTGCAAGGCACCCTATAAGCGGCAGCGCATACCTTATGCGGCATAATCCCTCTGGCAGCTGTGTATCACTACATTCTATGATTAGTTCAAGTTTATCATCCATAATTAATGCCTTTACGCCAAATTTTAGTTTATCATATTCGGTTTTTTGTCCAAATGTTATTGAAATATTGTAATTAATTATGTATAATAAAAATTAATCAAACTGTCAAAAAGCTGAAATTGATGGATTATTTTGCAATTTTTTATAAAGTCTGTTACATAAGCTGATTGAAGATTAAGGTAACTCAAAGCGTCGCAGACTTTAATCCGCAGGCGGAATTCACTTCCGCCGAGGGATAACAAGAGTGTCGAGCCATAAGCGAGGCACGGGTTGTTACTTCCTTGGTGGGTACGTAGTACCCCATCTGCAAGAAATGCGAGCATTTCTTGCAAGCGTGTCGATTTTTTCGACACGCTGATATTAATTATGACTTATTTTGTGAATTGTGGTGATTAAATGGAAAGTATTGCGCAAATAAGGGAGGCTCTGGCACAGGTGCCTGTGGAAAAGCTGCCCGAGGCACTTGAAGACGTGCGCAGTGATGAGCGGGCAGGCGTGCAGAAGCTTGTCAGATATTTTGAAAAAAAGCACAGCGCTTATATTGACGAGCTTAAAAGGCTGCATGAAATATCAAGGTACGAGAATACCTGCTATGACAACGGTATGCAGTATGTGGCAGGCATTGACGAGGTGGGCAGAGGTCCGCTGGCAGGGCCTGTTGTAACCGCTGCCGTTATATTGCCTAAGGGCTGCCTTATCCCCGGTGTGAATGACAGTAAAAAGCTCTCTGCAAAAAAGAGGGAGGAGCTTTACTCTGTTATTATGGAAAAGGCGGTTTCCGTAAGTATAGGCATGGAGAGCAGCGAGGTTATCGACAGTATCAATATTTTGCAGGCAACCTACAGTGCCATGCGCAAGGCAGTAAACGGACTTGGCGTAGTACCCGATATGCTGCTTGTTGACGCTGTTACAATACCCTGTATGGATATACCGCAGACGCCTATTATAAAGGGCGATGCAAAAAGCATATCCATAGGTGCGGCAAGCATTATTGCCAAGGTTACAAGGGACAGAATGATGAAGGAGCTTGCACTAACCTACCCCGGCTACGACTTTGAGAGCAATATGGGCTATGGTACGGCAAGGCATATTGAGGGTATAAAAAGACAGG
>CABUWB010000207.1 GCA_902495025.1 uncultured Eubacteriales bacterium | reverse complement strand
CGCTCACAGGCATATATCGGCGTGCTTATTGACGATATTATCAACAAGGAGAGCAGGGAGCCTTACCGTATGATGACATCAAGAGCCGAGTACCGTCTGCTTTTAAGGCAGGATAATGCGGATTTAAGGCTGACGGAAATCGGTCATGACATAGGTCTTATAAGCGATGAACGCTATGAGCGCTTTTTAGCAAAAAAGGCGGAGATTGAGGCGGAAATCAAGAGGGTGAACAAGGTTAATATTGCGCCTTCCGAAAAGGTAAACGCTCTTTTAACCTCGCTTAACACTACGCCGCTTGAAACGGGAGCAAAGCTCAGCGAGCTTATCCGCCGCCCCGAGCTTAATTACGACCTGCTTGCGCCTGTTGATGAGGCACGTCCTGCTTTGAGTGATGAGGTGAGGGAGCAGGTTAATATACAGATTAAGTACGAGGGCTACATTAAAAGGCAGCTCCAGCAGGTTGAGCAGTTTAAAAAGCTGGAGGAAAGAAAGATACCCGAGGATATTAATTATGATGATGTAATGGGTCTGCGTATTGAGGCAAGGCAGAAGCTTGCCGCAGTGCGCCCCGTAAGTATAGGTCAGGCAGGCAGAATAAGCGGTGTAAGCCCTGCCGATGTAAATATGCTGCTTGTGCATCTGGAGAGGTGAAAATTATGGGATTTATGGATTTTATCGAAAAGCTTATTTATAACTCCGCCGAGGATGAAACAAAGGACAAAATTAATATGGTTGAGGCAGGCTCAATGGAGAGTATTTTCAACAAGGCAAGCCAGATGGGCATTGACCTTTTTGACGGTACGGAGAACAATGGCTATATAAAAAATAACAATGAGGAAATTGGCAAGCATCTTAGCTTTGTAAACCCCCATTTTGACAGCAGGGAGTTTATTAAGTGGGCGCAAAAGCTGTTTAAGGCTGCTGCCAATACACAGGGCTGGGAAACGCTTGACGGCGAGGTTAAGCCGTTTATTGACAAAAATTTTGATTTTTCCAGAATAAATATGGATAAAATTTTTAGTTTTTCCGTTTCCTACCTCCACCTTTATATGAGGGACGGAGATAATGAGGTTTTGCAGGTGTATATTGCCGTAATGGATAAGGCAGGTATGTCCGACACAGAGGCACGCAGGTTTTTCCTTAGGTTTAAGCGTCCCTCGCAGTTTAAAATTGTGGAAATGCGCAGGGTAAAAACAACAGCCTGTCCAAACTGCGGCGCTCCTGTATTTTTTAAACGTGGCAATACGGAAAAATGTGGCTACTGTGGTCAGTACGTAACCTTTGAGGAGTACGGCTGGCTCTTGTGCGAGGCAGAGGAAATAACTCCGCAGACGGAAATAAATAATATTGGAATTATATAATCTTTGGTGAATTATGTACGATTATTTAAAACAGATATGTGAACAGATGAATATTTCACTTAACGACGGGCAGCTAAAGCAGTTAATACACTATAAGGAGCTGCTTGTGGAGTGGAATGAAAAAATTAATTTAACGGCAATAACCGAGAATAAGGAGGTTGCGCTGAAACACTTTGCGGACTGTCTTTCGGTTTTGTGCGTGCGTGATATAAGCGGCAAAAGCGTTATTGATGTGGGTACTGGCGCAGGTTTCCCGGGGCTTGTGCTTAAAATTGCCGTACCCGATATTAATCTTACCCTGCTTGACTCGCTTAATAAAAGAATTAAGTTTCTTGAAACGGTGTGCACCGAGCTGGGGCTTGAAAACGTAAGGTGTATACACGCAAGAGCAGAGGAGGGCGGCAAAAATCCCGATTTGAGGGAGAGCTTTGACATCTGCGCCTCTCGTGCGGTTGCACAGCTTAACGTGCTTGCTGAGTACGACCTGCCCTTTGTAAAGGTAGGCGGTGAAATGCTGGCGCTGAAAGGCCCTGCGGCTGATGAGGAAATAAGCAACGCACAAAAGGCGGTTAAGACGCTTGGCGGCACAATTACCTCCACCGAGGATATAACCCTGCCTGACAGCGACCTTAAACACCGTATTGTAATTATCAAAAAGACAGCGCATACGCCAAATAAATTTCCTAGGATTTCTGCAAAAATCAAAAATTCTCCGTTATAATTTAAAAGTTATGACGTAAATAAAAAAATAATCTTAAAATATTGTTAAATTTTTGGTAAAAAAACGTCGTATTGTGTTGAAATATCAAATTACTTGTGGTATAGTAAGAGGGTTGAATGTCGGAAGATTTATTATTTTTTAGGAGGAAACTATGAGAGGAATACAAACCCCTGTATCTGAACTCAGAAGAAAAGTTTTTACTGAAATTACTAAAATTGCCTTTGAGGAAAACGGCAATATAAACGACGCTGTCGAGGCTATACCATATACTGTCTGTCCCGGTGATACCGCTACTTACAGAGAGAGCATCTATCGTGAAAGAGCCATTGCATCCGAGAGGGTAAGGCTTGCAATGGGTATGTCATTAAGACCCGAGGATAAGCCTGTACATGTTACAAGCGGCCTTGAGGAAAGTAATATTGCAGAGCATTATTACGAGCCTCCTCTTATGCAGGTTATTCCATCTGCCTGCAACAAGTGTGAGGAAAATATCTATCGTGTTTCCAGCATGTGTAAGGGCTGTGTTGCACACCCCTGTATGGAGGTATGTCCAAAGGGCGCTATTTCAAGGGTGAACGGCAGGGCATTTATCGATGAAAGCAAGTGTATTAAGTGTGGTAAGTGTAAGAGTATCTGCCCTTACGACGCTATCTCCAAGCTTGTAAGACCTTGTGCAGAGGCTTGCGGCGTTAAGGCTATCGAGTCTGACGACCAGGGCAGGGCTAAAATAAATATTGATAAATGTGTATCATGCGGTATGTGCATGGTTAGCTGTCCTTTTGGTGCTATTGCAGATAAGAGCCAGATTTTCCAGCTTGCAAGAAGCCTTAAAGACGGCAATAAGATTGTTGCCGAGCTTGCTCCAGCTTATGCAGGTCAGTTTGGTGCAAATGTAACTGCAGGTCAGGTTAAGCTTGCGCTCAAGGCTCTTGGCTTTGCAGAGGTAAGAGAGGTTGCTCTCGGTGCTGACATCGGCGCTATTGCAGAGGCTAAGCACTATGCAGAGCACGTTGCAACAGGCGAGCTGCCATTCCTCTTAACATCCTGCTGTCCTTCATGGTCCATGCTTGCAAAGACACAGTTCCCAGAAATGATTGACAGCGTTTCAAGAGAGCTTACACCTATGGTTGCTACCGCAAGAAGAATTAAGCATGAGGACCCAGAGGCAAAGGTTGTATTTATCGGACCTTGTGCAGCTAAAAAGCTTGAGGCTACAAGAAGAACGGTAAGAAGTGATGTTGACTTTGTTATCACCTTTGAGGAGCTTGCAGCCATGTTTGAGGCAAGAAACATTGTTCCTGCCGAAATGGAGCAGGCAGAGGGTCTGCATGATGCAACTGCGGCGGGTCGTGGCTATGCGTGTGCAGGTGGCGTTGCCGAGGCTATTGAAAAGTGTGTTAAGGAGTATTACCCAGGTGTTGATGTTAAAATTCACCACGCTGAGGGTCTTGCAGACTGTAAGAAAATGCTTACACTTGCCAAGCTCGGCAAGATGAACGGCTGCATGATTGAGGGTATGGGCTGTCCCGGCGGCTGTGTTGCAGGCGCAGGTACAATTCTGCCTATAGCCAAGGCTAAGGCTACAATTGATAAGGTTAAAAAGGAAAGCACAACTCAAATTCCCGACAAGTCGGTTATTGATGTTGATTTAAGCTGATATAATAAGGTAAAAGCCGTCTTGATGAAATGCCAAAGGCGGCTTTTTATTGCATTGACGGCGTTTTATCTCTATGATATAATCAAGTTGACAGGGTGTATATTGTAAATGATACACAAAGTTTTTTGCTGTAAATATAAGGGGGATTATTATGAAAAAATTTATGTGCTTAACGGCAGCGGTGTTGCTGCTTATGACAGGCTGTGCGCAGACCACAGGGCAAAATGGGGAAGTTGCCCAAACCGAAATGACAACAGGGGAGATTACTACGGCTGAAGCGGAGGCAGATAATGCCTTTGGGGGCTTCAGAACAGGCAAGTGGAAATGTGAAAATGACGGCAGTGTCAAATATTATTATTTTGACGGGGACGGCAAGTCGGGCAGATTTTTAGACCCTGAAACAAATATGGGACTTGGCTTTGAATATGAGCTGGACGGCGAAAACGTTGTTTTCCACATGGGGGCAGCGGACGATATGAGCTATGCGGTTG
>CABUWB010000206.1 GCA_902495025.1 uncultured Eubacteriales bacterium | reverse complement strand
TGTAAAAGGCAACATTGCGTATAAAGCTCAGTATTCTTTCAGCCGCAGTAACGGCAGGCGACACCGTAATATCAATATCAACCTTATTCAGAAGCTGCTCATATTTTGCCGAATTTATACGTGTTATTATGGATCTTACGCCGCACGACCATGCGTAAAGTGAATTAACCATATTTCTGTCGTCCTCGCCTGTAAGCGAAACACACACGTCAATATTTTTCATATCCTGTCTCATAAGCGTATCAGCGTCATTTATGCAGGCTATATCCGCATTTGGAAAAAGCTCTGCAAGCCTGCGGCACTTTGCCATATCCTTATCTATTATTTTAAGATATTTTTTTCTGCCGCTAAGACATCTTGCAAGGTAATAGCCAGTAGTGCCGCAGCCAATTATAAGCACCCTGTCGGCAGCAGCTTCGGGCAGACCCAGCTTTTTAATAATATCCGCAACGGAATTTTTTTCGGCAATGATTTCAATTTCATCTCCGCCCTCCAAGGAAAATTTTCCATCAGGGATAAATATTTTTTTATTGCGGCACACAGTGCCTATAAGCATTTTGCCGCCGAAATACTGCTTTACCTCAGCCATTGACTTACCATCAAGGTTGCTGCCCCTGCCTACAGCGGTTTTAAGCATAACGGCACTGCCGCCAAAAACAGCGTCTGTTTTAATTTTACCGGGCAGACCTATCTGCATTTCAATTTCCTCTGCGGCGGCAAGCCTTGGATTGATAACATAATCAATGGAGGCAAGCTTTTTAATATACTCCGTATCCTCCGCAATATCTGGGCTGTGTATCATAGCGGCTGAATATCTTGTGCCGCAGTTTTTTGCCATCATACAGCACATAATATTTATCTCATCAACAGGCGTAAGGGCGATAATGACATCAGCCGTATCCGCTCCTGCCTTAAGCAGCACACTCCTTGACGAGCCGCTGCCGCACACTCCGTTTATGTTATAAAGGTCAGTGTCCCTGTCAATTTCTGCCTTGCTGCTGTCAATAACGGTTACATCATATTCGGGGTTATCCGAAAGCACTTTTACAAGGAACGAGCCTATACTGCTCATACCCACAATCACTAATTTCATATTACCTCAACGCCTCGCTTTCCTTTCTGAATCGCAGCGACTTGCAGCGCTCAATACGCTTATAAACAATGCCTGTTGTAAGTCCCTGCACAATTGTAGTAAAGAAAATGGTTGCATACGCAAGATTAACGGCAATTAGGTATTCCTCACCCGCAAGGAACTCCGCACAGCTCATGGCAAGTGCCAGAGAAAGACCGCCTTTTAGCCCTGTCCATGTCATAAGCACCGAATACTCCTTAATATTGTAATTACCCGGTATTTTGCGCCTGCCATTTATAACCGCCGCCGCAAACACGCCTATAAACCTTGCAGCAAGCCCTATTATAACCGCAGACGGTACAATAAAAGGCAGATATCTGCTAGGCTTTGCACTAAGCAGCGACAGACCTATCATCACAAAAAGCACCGAGTTTAAAATTTCCTCGGCTGCGTCCCAAAAGCTGCGGTAAACACCCTCGGGGTCGGCAACTACCATGATGTCATATTTTTTATCTGTCATATAGGAGAAATACATTCCGCACACAACAGAGGCAATTATGCCCGAAAAGCCGCATTTTTCACAAACCGCATAACAAAGCGATACATCAAGCAGACTTATTATAATGCGTGTAACAGGATTTTTTGACACAGCAATAAGCCTGAAAAGCAGAAAAGATACAGCAAGGGCAACAGCTAGCGCACCAAGCACCTCTTTAAGCATAACAAAAAGCAGGTTTGCCTCTCCGCTGTGGCTTACAATGCTTTTTACAAACAGGAAAAGCGCCACACCCGTACCGTCATTAAAAAGAGACTCGCTTTCAATAACAGAGGTAACATTTTTTGACATACCCAGCTTGTTTAAAATGCCCGTAGCAGCAATAGGGTCGGTAGGGGACACAATACAGCCAAACAGAATACACAGCCAGATGTTAAGCTCTATTCTGCACACAAAAGCCGCCGCCCAGAACAACAGGCCATACACCGCCGATGAAATTACCGTAGCCATAAGCGCAAGCAGGCTTATGGTTTTTATATTTGCCTTGAATTTTCTTCCGCTGACCTTGCCTGCGCCTGCAAAAAGCATAAAGCACAAAACGCCGTCAAGCAGATATTCCGAAAACTCAAAACTGCCAAGGCGGCTGACCAAGCCCGAAAATGTGCTGCTGTGCACACAAAAGGCAGCAAAGAGGATTGCAGCACTTATAAGCGAGGAAAAGAGCACAAGCGCAATATCCCCCTGTATATGTATAAGTCTTTCATTTATAACACGTATTGCCACAATTAAAATAAATATGACAAGAAAACACTCCATAATTTCCATAGGCATCTTTCCTTTCATTATACTGTTATACATATAATAACATAAATCGCCTTAAAATTGTATAAAAAAATTCACCTGCAATAATAATAAAAACCCCGAAAGCAATCTGCCTTCGGGGTTGAAATTGAAATATAAAATTATCTCTTTGAGAACTGTGGAGCACGACGAGCTGCCTTTAAGCCGTACTTCTTTCTCTCCTTCATTCTTGGGTCTCTTGTAAGGAAACCAGCCTTCTTAAGAGGAGCTCTGAAATCAGCGTCTGCCTCAAGGAGTGCTCTTGAAATACCGTGGCGGATAGCACCTGCCTGACCTGTTGTACCACCACCGCATACGTTTACAAGTACATCAAACTTTGCACCTGTGTTAGTAAGCTCAAGTGGCTGTCTTACGATAAGCTTAAGTGTATCAAGACCAAAATACTCATCAATATCTCTCTTGTTAATTGTTATTTTACCATTACCTGGAACTAAGTAAACTCTTGCTACAGAGCTTTTTCTTCTACCTGTACCATAATATCTAGCTGCTGCCATGATTTATCCTCCTATCCTAATTAATACTTAATCTCTAATACTTCTGGGGACTGAGCCTGATGCTTGTGGTCTGCACCTGCATACACAAAAAGCTTCTTCATCATGTCCTTACCGAGTGTGTTCTTAGGAAGCATACCCTTAACAGCGTGCTTGATAACCTCCTCAGGCTTCTTATCCATCATAACTCTGAGTGTAGTCTCCTTAAAGCCGCCAACGTAGTCGCTGTGCTTTCTGTAAAGCTTCTGGTCAAGCTTCTTGCCTGTAACCTTAATCTTGTCTGCATTGATGATGATTACATAATCACCTGTATCGCAGTGTGGTGTGTAGATTGGCTTGTTCTTGCCACGAAGAACACTTGCAACCTCTGATGCAAGGCGGCCAAGAGTGTGGTCAGCAGCATCAACAACATACCATTTTCTTTCTATTTCAGCTGGCTTAGCTATAAATGTTGTTCTCATTATAGAAAATCTCCTCTCAAAACTTTTAAGTAACAAAATATGTTCAAGCTATCGAATTGCGGCGCCCCAAATGTCCGAAAAGGGCTAGTATCTGCCAATCTCCTTGGCTAGGGGAGAACGACAGGCACAATTCAAACAGTAATATTTTACTATAGAGAGGAAGATATGTCAAGCAAAATTTTGATATTTAAGGTAATTTTTTTCGCATTAATATTTGCCATATTAAAATAGCATCCCCGCCCGCTAAGTTGTGGATGCTATTTTAATTGTATTTCTCACTGAGGGCAATCGGAGTTACATCCGATAACCTTTCCACTATTATTATACAACGGGGTGCTTGAAAAATCAAGTACCCTTTTGTATTCAGTCCATTAACCCAGCTCAATCATCTTATCAATGCACTTTCTTGCCTGCTCAATAGTTTCCTTATCCATAATAATTTCATCACCCGCATTGCCTCTGAGTGTGTTATACACATCAACAAGCGTGGTTGACTTCATATTAGGGCAGATAAGATTTTTTGAAAGCAGATAAAATTTCTTATCTGGACATTCGTATGAAAGGTGCTGTGCAATACTGATTTCAGTACCGATAATAAACTCCTTATCCTCACTGTCCTTTGCATAGTTCATAATAGCAGAGGTTGAGCCGATAAAGTCAGCGTGTGCAAGCACGTCAGGAGTACACTCGGGGTGTACAAGCAGCTTTGCATTTGGGTGCAGCTCCTTAGCCTTAACAGCCTCCTTTGCAGATACCCTTGCATGGATAGGACAGCCGCCCTGGAGTAGCTTGATATTCTTTTCGGGCACCTGCTTTGCAACATAGTCGCCGAGGTTGCAGTCAGGGATAAACAGAATATTTTTAT
>CABUWB010000205.1 GCA_902495025.1 uncultured Eubacteriales bacterium | reverse complement strand
TGTATCATCGGAGGCAAATTTAACAATGCGATGCATATAAGAAAAATGATTGCAGCATCTGTTGTATATCCAAATCTTCATGACAAGGAACTTCAGGACAGTTACGGTGTTTACACTCCCGAAGATTTGCTTGAATGTCTTGTGGATTCTCCAGGTGAATGGTATGATTTAAGCATACTCATACAGAAAAAACTTGGATTTTTGGGGCTTGATGAAGCAATAACCGAAGCAAAAAACTGATTGAGGGCGATTACGAAGCTCAGTGCGCAGCATATTGTGTCACTGAGCTTGGGTGGTCGCCTTTGCAGTTTGACAATATGGATAACCGAGAAAAAGGTTTTGTAATTGCTGCTATTTCTGACAAAATTAAAAAAATGAATAAAAAAAGAAAATAAATACTATATGCTTGATTAATGTTAAGTATTTTGGTATAATATGTATATAAATTTAATGGGAGAGAATGGGTATGGCATTAATCAAGTGTAGAGAATGCGGCAAGGAAATTTCGAGTGAAGCAAAAGCGTGTCCTAACTGTGGTTGTCCTGTGAATATGATATTACAAGAGGATAAGGCAGTTAAGGAAAAGAACGGTAAGGCAGGCTGTTGCTCAGGATGTTTGATAGGTGTTCTTATCTTTGTAATTTTAATGGCGGTATGTTCTGTTATGGGAGATAAATACATATCGGAAGCTGAACAGCAGATGCAGACACAAACACCAACGGCAACTGTAAATACTGTTTTTAATGCACCGGCATTTATTAACAGAAGTGATGAGCGAACTTTTACAGAACAGGAATTAATCAATGTTATGGGAGAACCTGATAGTATTGAGGAGTGGAATTTTATATCAAGTACTGGATTGGAATATCCCATAAAAACTTTATATTATGACGGAAACGAATATAAGTTCCATAATGATACATTGCGTAGAATAACACTGGTAAATCCTATAAAATACAAATCAGTAAATGATTTTCTTGATATGTTTGGCTGTAAAAAGTATGCGAACACTACCATAAATGATACAGGGGCAGCATACAGGGCTTATAACTGTGGTGTACATGATTTGTGGATAGGCTATGAAAACGGAAAGACCACATGGGTACATATCAGTTATTCAGATTTGTTTGAAAAATAATACTAAACTTAAAACCACTTACAAATGTGTAGGTGGCTTTTTTATGCTCAAAATCTGGAGGTGAGATTATGGCAACTATTGCGGCAACGATTGAGCTGGAGGACAGAATGTCGGCAAGGCTTGACAATATATACAGATGTGCAGGCGTAACTACAAACGGAATTGACACAATGAGCAAGGCAATTATGTCCATACCTGATATAGATATTGGCTGGCAGAATATTGAGGGCGGCGCAAAAATGGAGCAGCAGCTTGGCAGTATAGTACAAACAGCGCAGCAGCTTGCGCAAATGCAGGACGAGATTACAAACCGTTCCTACGATACCATGGTATTGAGTAATAATGCTGCCGAGGATATAAGCAATGTAAATGACCGACTTATTGAGCTTGCGATGAGAGCAGAGGCTTTAAGAAGCATGTCAACAAACGGAGCTACAGATGCAGAAATAAACAGTATAAACAATGCTCTTAACAGTACAAATTCAAAACTGCAAACAATATTATCGTTGCAAAATAGCATTAATAGTGCCTTGCTTACAGGTGATATGACGGCGGTTAATCAAGGATGGGAGCAGCTCAACGGCTTGATTTCAAGTACTATTTATCAACTGGATAATTCTGAACAAATATATGGTGGCATTAATGAAAGAATTGAGGAAATCGTTAGTAAATATGATGTAGGCATTTATAAGGTAAATACTGCGCAAAGCAGCCAAAGGCAACTTAATAACGAGATTGCAAAAGCTGAAAATGAGATAAAAACAAATGTACAGCAACAGGAAGCATTTAATAATACTATTGAACAGGGTAGCGGCTCTGCAGAAAAACTCTATAATAAAATAAAGTCAGTAGTAGGGGCGTACATATCTTTGCAGGGTATTAAAAAAGGACTGGGATTAAGTGACAGCCTTGTATCAGCAAATGCCAGAATAAATATGATGGCTGACAGTGG
The DNA here is from genome assembly GCA_902495025.1 of uncultured Eubacteriales bacterium. Lineage (GTDB taxonomy): Bacteria > Bacillota > Clostridia > Lachnospirales > CAG-274 > CALWRD01. The sequence continues at coordinate 2,159 of CABUWB010000205.1, read as the reverse complement.
GGAAAGCCAGGAAGAGTTAAAAAGCAAACTGTATGCTTCTGCTATGCGTTCAAGAGCAGATTATATAGAAACAGCTAATGCTGCAGCAAAGCTTGCAAATAATGCAAGTTCTGCATTTAATAACAATGATGAAATAATAGCATTTCTTGAGGGTGTCAATAAGCAGTTTGTTATAGGTGGTGCAGAGGCATCTGTTCAGGCAGGTGCAATGCTCCAGCTTACCCAGGCAATGGCGGCAGGAGCTTTGCGTGGTGATGAGCTTAACTCGGTATTGGAAGGTGCTCCTGAAATTGCACGTCAGATTGAAAGAAGTATGGGTTGGGCTGAAGGCAGCATAAAAAGCTACGCAGAGGAAGGTCTTGTAACTGCTAAGATAGTAAAAAAGGCTGTATTAGGCGGTATTGATGAAACTAATGCAAAATTTGAGAGTATGCCATTGACTTTTGGTCAGGCTATGACAGCTTTAAAAAATAAGGCTGTGAAAGCGTTTGCGCCTGTGCTTGAAAAGGTAAATAATCTAATAAATTCAGACAGTTTTCAGACCACTATGGATGGAATTATAAGACTGGTTACATCCGCAAGTTATGTTGCACTCACTGTTTTAGATACAATAGGTCAAGCAGTACCAGCTATAATTGACAACTGGGATAAGTTAAGTCCTGTTATTTATGCGGCGGCGTTTGCAGTAGGTGCATACACGCTTGCAGTGAAAATCGCAAAAACGGTTACAGGACTTTTGAGTGTTGTTACAGGTGGATTTGGAGCTGGAATTTTGGGAATAGGTGTTGGAGCTGCAATTGCGGGTGTTGCGTTTGGGGTGCTTGCAAATAAAGTTGGCGGTGTTGATATAGCCTTTGCCATTGTCCAGGCAAGTGCGGCAGATTTATTTGAGAGTATACATACATGTATTTTTGCGGCAGTTAATAGCTTTCTTGATTTTGGCGCAAAGCTGATAATGTTTTTTAACAGGGTAAAAACAGGTGTGCAGAATGAGTTTATTGATATAGAAAAATTTGCCCTTGTTACTTTTAATAATATTGTAGATGGTATTGCAAAACTGCTTAATAAAGTATTTGGTACAGCTTATGATGCCGATATTACCATTGCAAAAAATGCAGCTCTGCAAGCGGAGTACAATTTAAAGATAGGAGAAAATAATCAAAAGCTGGCAGATTTTGAAGCTAATATGCAGGCGGTTATTGATGAAAGGGCTGGGAAATTTATAGCTCTGCAAAATGAATATGCCAATAATCATAACGCGCGCCAGGAAAAGATAAATCAGCTTTATTATGATAGAAATTTTGGTGGAAATGAAAATGATTATGGGTCAACAAAAAGTCTGCTCAGTAACTATAATAGTTTGCTTGATGAAATGGCAGGCAGTCTGGACGAAATTGCAGGCAACACTGATGAAATAAAAAACAACTCCGATATTGTTGACCTTATAAAGGACTATCATTCAAGGCAGGCAACCCAGAAAAGCACAACCCAGTACATTACTATTGACATGAGTGGACAGACAAACCACATAAGCAGCAGTATGGAGCTTTCAACGGTTACTGACGGTATATTTAACACCATTAAAACTGCGGCAGCGGTATCGGCGGAGGGGGTATAATCAACTTGCAAATGTTTTAATATTATGATATACTCTAAAGAAAAAGGAGTGTAATGTATGAAAAAATTTTTGGCTGTAACGTTAGCGGCTGTTATGCTCACGGTGAATAGTGTTTATGCTTACGAAAATATTAGCGTATATGTCAATGGACAGCAGACAACCAATGGTATTTTGGTAAATGGACATACTTTGGTACCATTAAGGGTTGTTGCTGAAACTATGGGCTGCGAAGTTAATTGGGATGCAAATACAAAAACCGTAACAATTTCAGATGGTATGAGAACAGGAAACTCTTTTGTTGTGAGAACGTTTTCTATGACAGTGGGTTCAAGTTTGCTTACAATGAAAACGTATTCGCCTGTGTATACTCCCGCATATAATTATTTCGATACAAACGATGTTGTGGAAACAATGGATTGTTATCCCATAATTGAAAAGGGGAATACAATGGTGCCGTTGCGTGTTATTTCTGAACATTTCAATGTTCCTATACAGTGGAATGGAGAAAAAAGAGAAGTAAGGATTGGAAATGATGCACAGA
>CABUWB010000204.1 GCA_902495025.1 uncultured Eubacteriales bacterium | reverse complement strand
TGTATATATGACTTTTAACATACGCAAGGAGGATACAGAATATGATTTCTGCCGGTGAATTTAGAAACGGTGTTACCATGGAATATGAGGGCGACGTATACGAAATACTTGAATTTCAGCACGTAAAGCCTGGCAAGGGCGCAGCTTTTGTAAGAACTAAAATTAAGAACGTTGTAACTGGTGCTGTGGTTGAAAAAACTTTCAGACCTACAGAGAAGATGCCTAAGGCATTTATCGACCGTAAGGACATGCAGTACCTTTATCAGGACGGCGACCTTTACAACTTTATGGACGTTGAAACCTACGACCAGATTGCACTCAGCGCAAAAGATGTAGGCGATAAGCTTAAATTTGTTAAGGAGAACGAGGTTGTTAAAATCCTCAGCTATAATGGCAATATCTTCGGTATTGAGGCTCCTACATTCGTAGAGCTTGAAATTACTGATACAGAGCCTGGCTTCAAGGGTGATACAGCTACTGGCGCAACAAAGCCTGCTACTGTTGAAACAGGCGCACAGGTTAACGTGCCTTTATTTATCAATGTTGGTGAGGTTATCAAGATTGATACACGTACAGGCGAGTACCTTGGTCGTGTTTATTCATAATTTTTTTAATTTGGGCTTTTGCGGTTATGCGAAAGCCCTTTTTTGCACCGCTTAAAAGTTGTAAAAAATATGCTTGTAATTTATAACAAATTATGTTATACTATCAAGGTATGAAATCCGATGTTCAGGAATTGGTATCTCCGACCGTTCCTTAGCATCAGGGGTGTACAAAGGACGGGCGGCATAATCTGCCTATCCCGAAAATATTATTATATTATTATGGAGGAAACTAAAATGGAATTCAACAAGAAGGAAATCGTTGCAAAGTTCGGCAGAACACCTGAGGACACAGGTTCACCTGAGGTACAGGTTGCTCTTCTTACAGCAAGAATTAACCACTTAACAGAACACCTTAAGGAGCATAAGAAGGACCATCACTCAAGAAGAGGTCTTCTTAAGATGGTTGGTCAGAGAAAGGGCTTACTTAACTACATCAAGTCTAAGGACATTGTTAAGTACCGTGAGCTTATTGCTGAGCTTGGCTTAAGAAAGTAATTCAAACCATGCCGGGGCTGTCGATTTTCGGCAGCCTCATTTTTTTGGACGTGGGAGTACAAAATTTTTAGTTTACAGATGAGCAGCAAGCTGCCGCCTGTCTGTAAGCTAAAAATAACTCCCCTGTCTGAAAAATAATTTTACAGGAGGATTTAAAATGTACAAAAGTTATGAAATGGAGCTTGCAGGCAGAACACTCCGCATTGAAATAGGCAGAGTTGCAGAGCTTGCAAACGGCGAGTGTATTGTTAGATACGGTGATACCGTAGTGCTTGTTACGGCTGTTGCATCTGAAAAGCCAAGGGCAGGCATTGACTTCTTCCCTCTTTCAATCGACTATGAGGAGAAGATGTATTCTGTTGGCAAAATCCCCGGTTCTTTTAACAGACGTGAGGGCAGACCATCAGAAAAGGCTATTTTAACATCAAGAGTAATTGACAGACCAATCAGACCTCTGTTCCCTAAGGACTACAGAAACGACGTTTGCATTAATGCGTCCGTTTTATGTGTTGACCAGGACTGCGCACCTGAAATCTGCGCTATGATTGGCTCATCAATTGCACTTTCAATTTCTGATATTCCTTTCTACGGCCCAACAGGCTCCGTATCTGTTGGTATGGTTGACGGCGAGTTTATCATCAACCCAACCGCAGAGCAGAGAAAGGTGAGCAAGCTTAACCTTACAGTTGCATCAACCAAGGAAAAGGTTATGATGATTGAGGCTGGCGCTGATGAGGTATCCGACGAGGATATGTTTGATGCCATTATGTTTGGTCATAAGCAGAATGTTGAAATTTGTAAGTTTATTGACGGTATCGTTGCCGAGCTTGGCAAGGAAAAGCACAGCTACGAGGAGCATGTTGTTGACCACGACTTCTACGAGGCAATCAAGGCTCTTATTACAGACCCACGCATGGAGGAGGCTGTATTTACCGATATGAAGCAGGTGAGGGACGAGCGTATCACAGCCATTACCAACGAGGTAATTGAGCAGCTTGCTTCCTTCAAAGCAGAGGACGAGGACGACGAGGCATTTGCTGTAAGAGCTGACGAGGCTATCTATAAGTATGAAAAGGAAACCGTAAGACGTATGATTTTAAGAGACCATAAGCGTCCTGACGGTCGTGCCCTTAACGAAATAAGACCTTTAAGCGCAGAGGTTGACGTACTGCCACGTACACATGGCTCTGCAATATTCAAGAGAGGTCAGACACAGGTGCTTACCGTTACAACACTCGGCTCAGCAGGTGATGCACAGAAGCTTGACGGTCTTGACCCAACAGAAACAAGCAAGAGATATATGCACCACTATAATTTCCCAGGCTACTCCGTAGGTGAGGCTAAGCCATCAAGAAGCCCCGGACGTAGAGAAATCGGTCATGGTGCGCTTGCAGAGAGAGCGCTTTTACCTGTTATCCCAAGCGAGGCAGAGTTCCCTTACACAATCAGACTTGTATCAGAGGTAGTAAGCTCCAACGGCTCAACCTCACAGGCAAGTGTATGCGGCTCAACGCTTTCACTTATGGCAGCAGGTGTACCTATTAAAAAGCCTGTTGCAGGTATCTCCTGTGGTCTTGTTACAGGTGAAACAGATGACGACTTTATTCTCCTTACCGATATTCAGGGTCTTGAGGACTTCTTCGGTGATATGGACTTTAAGGTTGCTGGTACTCACGAGGGTATTACAGCTATCCAGATGGATATGAAGATACAGGGTCTTACACCCGAGATTATAAAGGGTGCTATTGCAAATACCCACGCAGCAAGGGATTATATCCTTGACGAGGTTATGCTCAAGGCTATCCCTGCACCAAGGGCAGAGCTTAGCGCTTACGCACCTAAGATTGAGTTTGTACAGATTAACCCTGATAAGATGGCTGAGGTTATCGGCTCAAAGGGTAAGGTTATTAACAGAATTATTGAGGAGTCGGGCGTTGATAAGATTGACACCGAGGATGAGGGCAGAATTTTTGTATCCTCTCCAAGTGCAGAGGCTATCCGCAAGGCTGTTGATATGATTAAGTGTATCGCAGAGGACCCTGAGGTCGGCAAGGTATACACAGGTAAGGTTACAAGAATTATGAGCTTTGGTGCTTTTGTTGAAATTGCACCTGAGAAGGAGGGTCTTGTACACATCTCCAAGCTCGCTCATGAGAGAGTTGAAAAGGTTGAGGACGTTGTTTCCGAGGGTGATATTATCGATGTTAAGGTAACTGAAATTGATAACCAGGGCAGAATTAACCTTTCAAGAAAGGCTTGCCTGCCAAAACCCGAAAAAAAGGTTGAGGAATAATAATTAAATTAATAAGGGCTGTTGCATTGATTTGCAGCAGCCCTGTTTTTGTGGTGTAAATTAGAGTTTATGGGAATAAATCAATACCTCAACATTTCAATCGTAGGGGCGGCAATCTGCCGCCCGTTAGCAATGATAATATCCGCCCGAATGTAGAACAAACCACAATGTTTGACGGGCGGCAGGTTGCCGCCCCTACGGTAAATCCATACGTTATTGATTTGAATGTTAGGTTGTTGATGTTACACCGCTAAACTCTAATTTACCTAATTTACTCCATAAATATATCTATCCAAATGCGACAGCCCTTTTAGCATTCATAATTATTTGTTTATGTTTTTAATAATGGCTATAACATCTCTGATTGTCAGAGTACCGTCCTCATTCATATCGCCTGCGTGTAGGGCATTATCATCAAGTGCGGATACACCCGAAATATGCTTTAAAAGCAGTGCGGCATCGGCTTTGGTAACGGAGCCGTCAAGGTTGGTATCGCCAAGTGCATTTTCATATTTCATAATTTCGCAGTAGGCAAATATAAGCGGTGCAGCGCCCTTTGCATCGTCGCTTACCAGTCTTTCCGAAACATAGTAATCATAAGAGCCGTCCCTTGCAGTATGCTTAGGGCCTCTTGTTGCAGATGATGAAGTTTTGCCGCTTGACGGACCTGCAAGACCTGCCACGCCGCATATATCGGACAGTGTAACGGCAGTGCCGCTGCTGTTATAGTTAAGCTTATTGTCGCAAAGTCCCCTGAACACATCACGTCCCTCTTTATAATAGCTGATGTCGGCAATACCTATGTTGTATGCCTTCATAAGCGAGTAAGCCATGGCAGCCGAGCCGCTTGTTTCAAGGTAGTTGTACTGCTTGTTCTCAACATCGGGGTTGTCTATTAC
>CABUWB010000203.1 GCA_902495025.1 uncultured Eubacteriales bacterium | reverse complement strand
TTGAACTATTTCCATTTTGGAAACAGTTGAACTTTCGGTAAGCTCGCCATAGTCATATATGTTTTTAAATACTTACTGATTGCGGGCGTATTTGTGCCAAACAATTCTGCCATTGCTTTTTGTGTTATCCATATACTGTCATTTTGCACAACGGCATTGACCGATATATTGTTTTCATCATTGTGATACAACACAACTCGCATTTCCTTGTTCATATTCTGCATATTACTCGCCCCTGAAAAGCCTATTTATTCTCGTGTTCCTCAAAGTGGCACAATCTACCTGTGTTGTCCCTAATTGTAGCACAAAATGCAATTTATCAATACTGTTTGCGGAAATGGTTTATATTTATATGTCAAAGATGGAGTGAAATTCTTTGCGTGGAAAATAGCAAGGGACCTGAGGAATTTAACTAAAATGCCGTATTTTAAATATTTGTAAAAGTCCGCTGTAACATATATGAGGCATCACGTATAGCATTAATGTGCCTGTTAAGAAAAAATAAGCATAAATTGGAAAGAAAAAATTAAAAAATTAAATAAAAATCGTTGCATTTCTGCTCAAAGGCGGGTATAATGTATTTGGAGGTGTTGCTATGCTTATAGAATTTAGATTTAAGAATTACAGGTCATTTAGGGACGATGTAGTGCTGTCAATGGAGGCTACGGGTTTAGGAGCTTTTAAGAATAGCTTGATTGCATATAATAGTTTAAAGTTATTGCCGGGAGCAGCCATATATGGTAAAAATGGTGGTGGAAAAAGTAATGTAATCAGGGCATTCTGGCTTGCAGTACAATTTATAAAAAATGCTCAGAGAACCCAGCATGAAAATGCAATTGTTCCGGTAGTTCCTTTTATGTTGAATGACACATCTAAAAATGAACCTTCAGAGTTTGAGTTTATTTATACGATTGGAGATATAAAATATTGGTATACATTTGCTGCAACTAGGGAAAAGATTATAAAAGAATCCTTATATCATGCACCTAAGGGTCAGAAAGCACTTGTATTTTTAAGAGAAGAACAGAAATTTTCGTTTACGGAAGACAAGGCTAAGAGAAAGCTTATTAGTGAGACTGTAGCTGAAAATCAATTGTTTTTCTCCGTTGCTTGCACTATGAATGATATTGCTTGTATAAATGCTATGAAATGGTTTAGGGAACAGATAATCTTTTCAAGGGACTATGCTGATATTCCTAAGCAATTATTGGATTATTCAAATGATACAAATATGCTGAAGGCTATTTCTGATTACGCTAAAGTGGCTGATTTTGGTATTGAAGATATGCAGTTTGAAATAGACAGTAAAGAAGTGGATGAAACCTTGGAATTTCCAAAGGATATTCCAGAAGGTGTAAAAGAGGCATTGACCCAATTTATACAGGTGCTGGCTGAGACATCCAATAATTCTGAAGGAAAATTGAAATTGGGACAGGTAAAAGCTACTTCTTTTCATCAGGGACAAAGCGAAGATGGAAGTTTGCGGTTATATCCTCTAGAGTTAGCAGATGAATCAGATGGCACAAGAAAACTTATGTCTATTGCACCAGCAATTGACTCTGCTTTGAAGAAAGGTGGAGTTTTATTAATTGATGGGCTGGAAAGAGAACTCCACCCCATGCTTGTTGACTTTATTATTGCAAAATTCCAAAGCAAGAAAACAAATCCTAATGGTGCGCAGATTATATTTACAACACATAATACAGAACTTATGAATACGGAGCTTCTGAGAAAAGACCAATTTTATTTTGTTGATAAGAATAGGGAGGATGGTTCTTCGGAGCTTTACAGTATCAGCGAATTTGCAACAAAAACTGCTGAAAATATCAGGAAAGGTTATTTGTTGGGCAAATATGGCGCAACACCGGATATTGAGATTGAGGAGGTGTAGTGATGTCTCGTCAATTCAAAAATCCCAAACCGCTGATTTATGTTTTTTGTGAAGGGGAAAGCAAGCAGGCATATACGGATTTCCTGAAAAAACAGTTCGAAGATGTGGCAGTAATAAAAGTCCCAAGTTCAACCGGATTATTCGATGAAGCTGATAATCTATTTAAAAAGAATATAAAATATAGAAACAGTGCAGAAGTAACGGATGAAATTTGGTTTTTCTTTGATGTAGAAACAAAGGACATTAATAAGTGGAATGATAGCCTGTTTCCTCATTTACGGTAATGGGCTTTAGTAAATCCATTTTGTCATAAAGACGCAGCGTCTGCTCGGAAATGTGGTTAAGCTTTGCCATCTGTCCTATTGATAACTGCTGTAAATCCATAAGGCTCACCCCCTGAAGTAAATTTATACCTATTATAAATATCTTAATAGCAAAGTCAAGTAAATATTGTTTGCAAATTGAACAAAAACAGGATATATGCTTATGTATATTTTGAAATGCAACAATACATATATAATTACAGCTTTGATTAGCAGTATGTTGATATGTGTCTTGACAACTCAGCTTCACAGAATACAAAGGAAAGGCTTATTGATAAAAGTGTTGATTTGAGAAAGCTGTTTAATTGCTATATTGGTAATTTGAAGTATATTCACGTTTGATTTCAGTACTGATGTTTTTGATATAAGTCATATTGCAACGTTCCTTTCGTTCGATTGCATTCGATTGTGATTCGTTTGCTGAGGTTAATCTATCATATTTTTGCATCTGTGTCGATAGCTTAGTAAATAATTTTGAAACTGGACTGCACCTATGGTTGTTTCGGGGAGGGGCTAGGGCGAGCAGTAATGCACAACGTGTTTTACGACCAGCTCGTCGGTCTGGAAAATTCTATCACAAACCTAATTTAGTGAATTAATCGGCGCTTATCTTGTTGAGAATGCAGGAGAGTATATTATTAAAGGTAAAAAGCCAAGACCGATACAGGTAAGAAGAATAGAAAAGCTTAGGAAGTTAGGCTTTAAGGTTTATGTTATTGACAATACACAGATGATTGGAGGGGGAATTGATGAAATATAAGGTTTTGAAACAATGGTATGAGCTGGGATTAACAAATTTCATATTTGTTGGCGGTGTAAATGTCAATATACCTAGTTGTGTAGTTCGGCTTTTATTTTGCGAAGCCTCCCAAAACGGTAAGATTATTCAATAGAAATAGGAAATAAATTGTATATATTGCTGATAATGTTATACTACATCATAGGTAATTCTAATACTCGGTTTTGAATTGGCGGAGGAGAGAGATGGTGTGATGCTGCTTCTAGGGACATGTTATGAGCTGAAAAACAGATATATGCACATTGATTTTGTAGAAAATCAGAACAAAATATAATCTCAAAGTGTCACCGCAAAATTTCAAAGGCTCAAAATGACACTTTGAAATATACTTTAGAAGAAATGGTGGCATTGAAACTTATTTTGCAGCCCAATAATAGGCTTTGCTGTACACATAAGCGCAATTATGTTATAATAATACCAAATCGGGGTGGTGATAAAATGCTTAGGGACAAGCTGTTTGAATATGCACACAAGCGAAAGACAATAGAGCTGAAAGAAATAAAAGCCTTATGCAGTGCCAAGGAAAAAGATGAGTTATATTTATGTATAAGCACTTTAGTTAATGACAGTATTTTATCACCTGTTAAGAGCAGTGGAACAGACGGCAACAGGTTAAATCCGCTGTATTTAAAGTACAGGATAACACCGCCTAAAGAAGATTTGGAACAGTACATTGCTAAGATACGCTGTCTGCACCCAAAGCTGATTGCAAACGGCTATTTATTGAAAAAGCCCGAGGAATACAAGAAGAGGGCAGATTTTATATCAAGGCTTAACAGCTACATATCAAGCTCCAAGGACAGCTATTTTATGTCAAGACGTGAGAGGTCATTAATAATTTTTGGTGATGAAAAGGTGCTTGATAACAATTTATCCTTTATATCGTCGCTCGGCTTATCGGGTGAGGACTTATTTTATTATGCAACGCCCGAGCAGTGCTTTGCCGATTACATACCAAAACGTACTGATAAAATGGTACTGTTAATCTGTGAAAACAAGGATATATGGTTTAACATTCGCAGACTTATGTTTGAGGATAACAGGACAAATTTATTCGGTACGCATATTGACGGAGTTATTTTCGGCGACGGAAATGAAATTACAGGCAGGGGCAAATTCAGCGGCTATGCGGAATATCTGCACACAAAGGCTGCAGTCTTTCTCTACTGCGGAGATATTGACAGGGCAGGCTTTGACATATATTTAAGGCTTAAAAGAGAAGTGGAAAATTTAGATATAAGCCTATTTGTACCCATTTATAAAAAAATGCTGGAGCTGTGTGATATTA
>CABUWB010000202.1 GCA_902495025.1 uncultured Eubacteriales bacterium | reverse complement strand
TGCTTATTGAGGACGTACCGGGCGTAGGCAAAACAGAGCTTGTATCGGCGCTTGCACGCTCTTGCGGCGGCAGCTTTGGCAGGCTTCAGCTTACACCTGATGTTATGCCGTCCGATATTACGGGCTTTTCAATGATAAATACCGTTACGCACGAAACCGAGTTCAGAAAGGGTGCGGCGTTCTGCAACTTTCTGCTTGCCGATGAAATAAATCGTGCCTCGCCCAAGTCGCAGTCTGCCCTGCTGGAGGTAATGGAGGAGGGACAGATAAGCGTTGACGGTGTTACCTACACACTGCCAAAGCCGTTTATGGTGCTTGCAACGCAAAACCCTATTGAAACCTACGGTACATATCATCTGCCCGAGGCACAGATGGACAGATTTTTAATCAAGATAAGCGTTGGTTATCCGGGCAGGGAAAACGAGCTTGCCATTTTAAGACGTGATGACGGTATTTCGTCAAAGGTGCTTAACGAGGTTATATCCTGTGAGGAGATTGAAAGCCTCTGCACGCAGGCAATGCAGACAAGGTGCGCACCTGCGCTTGAGGAATATATCGTGGATATAGTAGAGGCTACAAGAAAGGCTGATTTTATAAGGCTTGGCGCAAGCCCCAGAGCGAGTATTGCGCTGCACAAAACAGCAAAGGCTTATGCCTTTATTTCGGGCAGGGACTATGTAATACCCGATGATATTAAGCTGATTGCGCCTTATGTGCTTGTACACAGAATTATTTTAACACCTAAGGGAAAGGCGGCGCTTGGCAGCAATGAGGCAGCTGTGGAGAGTATTTTAAATACGGTCGCAGTGCCTGTATAAGAGGACAGAGCCTATGAAAATATCGGTATTTGTAAATTATCTTATTTCGCTGTGCTTTGCCCTTGTGGTGGCACTTTATATGAGCGGACGCATAGGCTGGTTTATAGTGCTTGTGTTTGTGGGTGCGCCTGTTATATCACTTTTAATGACGCTGCCGTTTATCAGGCATATCAGGGTTAGTGGCAGTGTTGATTCAAGGCTTATTGCAAAGGGCGATGTATGCCGTATTGAAATTAATGTGGGCAACAGCTTTTTCCTGCCCTCTCCGCCTGTTGTGCTTGAGGTGTTTAATTCGGAGCGTGTAAGCTGCGGTGAGAGTGAAATATATGTATCTGTTATGCCTAAGTCGCAGGAAAGCTTTTCTGCCGATTTTAAAGGAATAATAAGCGGCAGGGCTGAAATAGGCATTAAAAGCGTTAAATTAAAGGATTATCTGGGTGTGTTCTCATTCAGCCTTAAAAATGCCGATGTGGCAGCTTTATGCGGCATGGTGGATATTATACCCGACATAGCCGATATAAGCGCAGATAACCCTGTACTGGCACAGATTGCACAGGCGGCGGCTGATGCGGACAGCAGCGAGGATACCGCTGAAAACGGCGTTGCGACCTTTGGTGGTTTCCCGGGGTATGACAGCAGGGAGTATGTACCCAGCGACCCGTTAAAGCGCATTAACTGGAAGCTGTCGGCAAAAAGAAATAATCTGCTTGTAAGGCTTGACGAGGAAATGGCGGAAATATCCGTAGATGTAGTGATTGACAGGGCTTATGTAACGGACAGCGGTGAACGCTCGCCAATAGCAGAGCAGGCAGCGGTTGAAAATGCGCTTGGCATTACACGTCTGCTTATCAATATCGGCTATGATGTAAACTTTTTTGCTTACGGCGGCAGCGGCTGGGAAAAATATCATCCTACAAGGGAGAGCGGACTTACCGAGCTTTGCATAGCTCTTGCAGGCTATACCTTTGCCGGTGATAATGCTGTGGAGCGTATACCCGAGTATACTGACGGCGGCAGTGCGGTGCTGCTTTGTACGCCTTATGCCGACGGTTATCTCAAAAGCCTTTGCGATGCCAAGGGCGGCAAGACGGGGCTTAATATAGTGCTTTATCCGTCAGAGAAAGGGAGTGATGACGCATGAGTGAAAAAATAATCTCCTTTTTAAAAAGCAGGGAGGAGCTTGTACTGCCTTATCTGCTTGCGGTAGTGCTCAGCGCATCATGCTTTGCCGTTTTTGACGTGCCTGTTTTGTCTGTATATAATTTTGTGTCAATGCTTATATGTGCGCTTATTTTCATGCTGTGCGGCTATGCGGTCAAAAATCACCGCAAAGGCTCGCTTTATGTAACCCTGTTTCTGCTTACAGATATTTTTCTGCTGGTGCAGATGATACAGGGCGGCAGGGGCGATTTTATTCAGTGGTTTTTTCTTGCAGGTGATAACGTGGAAACTATAAGCAGCTTTTACATTATACTGCTTATGGCTTTTCCTGTATTCTTTGGCTTTACGGTGTACTATTTTACGGTGGTTATTTACCGTATGCAGTTTCTTACGCTTGCGTCAATTGTACCCTGTGTAATTTACATAAAAACCTTTGAGGAAATAAGCAATATATACCTTATAGCTGCGGCGGTGCTTAATCTGCTTATCTTTATAAGGTACAGCTATATTAAGGGCGGAAAACGCACAAGATACGCAGGTGCAAGGAGCGGCGTGGGCGCATTAATGCTGTATGTAATTGTGCTGCTGGTATTTGCTTCCGCTTTGCCTAAGGAGGAAGAGGCTAGGTATTATGACGTATTCAAGCGTATATTTATGTCGCCCAATACCGCTGTAAGGCTGGGTGTGAATTATTCGCAGATAAATGATACCTCGGGTAATGCCGATAATTATAACGACTTTGCAAACCGCAGAATGTATACGGTATGGGGCAGAAATGTGCCCTATCTTAAAAGACAGACCTTTGATTATTATGATTTTGAAAATGATAACTGGTACGCAGATGAAACATTTTCAAGAAAAATCAACTCCAAGATGATTTGGAGCGTAGGGGCAGAAAACCTCAATCTGGAGAGGCTTAAAAATGCCATAAAGCGTGCAGATGAGCTGTCCTATGGCTTTGCTCAGAAATATGGTCTTGACAGGATGACGTATGATACATACTTTAAAGACGAGTACAGCTCAATGTATGTGCAGGCAAATAATTTTTCTGCACTATATTATCTTTCAACTGCAAGATGTGTGGATATTAATGTTAAAAATATACCAAACGCATGTGGAGCGACTTTGAGCGGTACATTTGCGGCATTAACAGCGCATCCGTCCGATGTAATGTATCAGGTTGATTACTATGATGAAATTGAAACAAGAAAAAGCTGGCTTAGCCTTGGCGGCGGTAATTTTGACAATGAAACTGCCGACAAAATGCTCAGAGAGCTGTATGGTATTCTGGCAGAGGATACTGAAGTTGATTACAGAAATATTTATACTGTTGCACAATTCTGGCAGCAGCAGTGGCGTGCCAATGAATACAGGGCACAGTGTGAGGAAAACAACTCACATATTTCCGACAGAATAAGGGCGCTTGCCGCACAGATAACACAGGGCTGCACCTACGACTGGCAAAAGGCTGAGGCTCTGCAGAATTATTTTGTGCTCAACGGTTTTGTTTACGACCTTAAATATACCGCAGAGGATACCAGCCCCGAATACTTTTTGTTTGAGAGCAAAACGGGTACCTGCTCGGACTTTGCCTCCGCCTATGTGCTGCTTGCAAGGGCGGCGGGGCTGACCGTAAGGTATGTGGAGGGCTTTGCGCCCGATGAAACGCCAAACCCCGAAATGAGGTTTGTTACCGACAGCGGCTCGCACGCATATCCTGAGGTGTTTATACCAAATCTCGGTTGGACGGTCTATGAGCCTACGGTTGCATCACAGTATAACAGCTTTGATGAATATGATGATGGCGGTTTCAGCTTTGCAAGGCTTAAATTTGATAAGGGACTTTTTGTCCTTGTGCTGGCACTGGCTTTTGCCGCTGCTATACTTGCCCTGTTTGTGTTTAAGGCTGTGCCTGCCATAGGTGAAAGGCTGTTTGTAAAGCGTATAAATAAGGCAGCGCCCGATAAATGCCTTGCCATGGTATATAACAGGATTGCAGCTAAAAAGCTGCCTCCTTATATAGGTATAAAAACCGAATTCCTTACACCATGTGAGCTTGCTGACAGGACTTATGCACTTATCGGCTGTGATATATCCGCTTTGGCATTGCTGGAGGAGAAATGCGTTTATGGCGGTGCAGCGGTTGAAGAAAAGGACAAGCTTATGCTGATTGAGCTGTATGATAGACTTAATGCAGCATTGAGGGAATATAGGAAAAATAATAAACGTTAATAAATTAGAGTTTATAGGTGTAATAATACCTTAACATTTCAATTGTAGGGGCGGCAATCTGCCGCCCGTCAAGCATTGCAATATGTTCAACATTCGGGCGGATATGGAATCCGCCCCTACAAGTTA
>CABUWB010000201.1 GCA_902495025.1 uncultured Eubacteriales bacterium | reverse complement strand
TATATGCTTGTTTCAATGCCGTATATCAGCGGAGAGGACAGCGCAAAAAAATGTGCGTTTGCTGTTTTTGCGGCAGGTATGATTATGGCGGCTGTGTTTGCGCTGACCCTTGCAAGGTTTGGCGGTGCGCAGATTGGCTCAATGAATTACCCTGTGCTTGAAATGATGTACAGCGTAAATATCCCCGGCTCCTTTATTGAAAGGCAGGAGGGGCTTATGCTCGGACTGTGGACGGTAGGCGTGTTCTTTACGCTTGGCGGCTGTATTTATCATGCAGGCGTGTGCGGCGGTGAGCTTATCGGCGGCTCGGCAAATGTGGCTGCGGTGCTGTGTACAATTGCTGCCGCTGCCGCAGGTATAATGGTTAAAAGCGGAGAGAGCGCAGCCGATTATTTT
The DNA here is from genome assembly GCA_902495025.1 of uncultured Eubacteriales bacterium. Classification (GTDB taxonomy): domain Bacteria; phylum Bacillota; class Clostridia; order Lachnospirales; family CAG-274; genus CALWRD01. The sequence continues at coordinate 3,969 of CABUWB010000201.1, read as the reverse complement.
ACAAATGTACTGCTTGCGGGCGAAAGCATTTATTTTGCGGTGCTGCCCGTTGTTCTTGTAATATGGAAACGCTGACTAATTAATCTTTTACAGCTTTGGCATAAATTTTCCATACCTGCCTCAAATGCCCTTGACATAGCTCTATTGCTATGCCTGCGGTCATTTTCGTTGGTCTGAAAAATTTAATCTCAAACCTGTTTCAGTGAATTAATCAGAGTTTCCATTGGTCTGGTTTTGGAGGGCAGAAAAAATGAAACTGTTTCTTAGTGCTTTGCTGTGTGTGCTTTTGTGCGGCTGTGCCGTTGAGCCAGAGGAACGCAGCTTTGTAAGTGCCGCAGGCTTTGGCGGCGGTGAGGTGTGGGAGCTTACCCTGCTTACCGCCGAGGGCAGTGTTGACAGCGGCAGCAACGAAAAAAATCCCGAGGTTATAATCGGCAGCGGCGAAAGTCCGTCAATGGCGGTAAACAGCTGTAATAAAAACAGCAGCGGTGAGCTGTTTTTCGGGCATACCCTTGTGTGCGTAATTGATACCTCGCTGCTTGAAAGCCGCAGCAGGGTGGCTGAAATGACCGAGTTTATGGCAAAAAATACGGAGATTAGCAGACGTGTTATTATACTTGCCGCAGAGGATATTCCGTCGGTCATAGGCAGCAGTAAGGACGGCAGAAATATTGCCGATTTTGTGGACGAATATTATTCCTCGCATAAAAGCGAAAGGGCGGTTACGCTTGATACACTCTGTCGGGCACTTGCAGAGGGCGGAGATGCACTTATTCCGCTTGTTGACAGCGACGGCGATATAAACGGCGGTGTTCTGCTCGCAGACGGCAGCCTTAAACAGTACCTCACCCCTGCCGAGGTGAAATGCGTGAGCTGGCTTATCGATAACGGCGCAGAGCCGTCTGTCGCTGTTGATAACGGCGGCGTGAAAACCACTGTGGATATTGCGGATAAAAGTGTAAGCACGGCAGCGGATTGTGTAAAAGTCAGCGTTAAATTAAAAACGGACGATATGGAAAATGCCGAAAAAATTAAGACTCTCGCACTATCACAGATAAAAAGACAGGCGCAGGCAGGGCTTGAAATCATAAAGGAAAATGAATGTGATTTGGTGCGTATGCGCCATGCGTATGAAAGGGCAGGCAGGGAGTTTAAAAGAGAGGATATAAAAAAGGCGGAGGTTATTGTGCAGTAGGGCGCATTACTGAAATATAATTTGCAAGTATTATAAATGGCGGATTTATCTGCTTAAAATATTACAAAATATACTCCTTAATAATTATATATAACCAAAATAAATTATAAAAATGGCTCTTGGTACGGATTGAAACTGCATTATCTCAACTATATAATATAACCATAACAAGTAACGAGGCGATGTTAAAAATCACCTCGTTTTTTCATTATAACAACAATTTGCAGTTTACTTTCTTAAGGGTACACCGATTACTTTTAAGACAGTAAGCTGTAAGGCTTTTATTTAAGGAGGTTTTATTTATGAGTTACGAACAGGTAAGCAAGGATTTGGAAAAGGTTATCGGTTATATTCATCAGGACGAGGTTTCTGATGCCGACAAGGAGCAGATAACCAAGGACACCGTTAATTATTTTGACAATTACGTAAGCCCCGGCTGGTTAAAGTACAGAAAGTCCGTATCAACAAACTCCGCTACCGTTGAGTGGAGAGACCACGACAGCATTTGCGAGGGTCTTTACGGCGAGGAATTTATCGACTGCTTAGGCGGCTTTGGTATTTACACCTGCGGCCACAGAAACCCTGAAATTATCGACACAGTTAAGGCTCAGCTTGAGCATCAGGCTTTACATTCACAGGAGCTGCTTGACCCATTAAGAGGTTATCTTGCAAAGGCTGTTGCAGACATCACACCTGGTGATTTACAGTACTGCTTCTTTACAAACGGCGGTGCAGAGGCTGTTGAAATGGCTCTTAAGCTTGCAAGAATTGCAACAGGCGGCAGATGGTATATCTCAACTGTAGGCGCTTTCCATGGCAAGTCAATGGGTGCTATCTCAATGGGCGGTAAAAATACATACAGAGTGCCTTATACACCTATGGTACAGCAGGTACAGCACGTTGAGTACGGCAATGCAGAGGACACAAGAAAGGCTATCAGAAACCTTATCGCTGTTGGCGAAAAGGTTGCGGCTGTTATTGTTGAGCCTATTCAGGGCGAGGCGGGCGTTATTGTTCCTCCCGACGGATATTTAAAGGAATTAAGAGAAATCTGTGATGAGTACGGCGTTGCCCTTATCTTTGATGAAATTCAGACAGGTATGGGCCGTACAGGTACTATGTGGAGATGTGAGTACGAGGGTGTTACACCTGATATTATGACCTTCGGTAAGGCTTTCGGCGGCGGTATCATGCCTATTACAGGTATCATTTGCCGTCCTCCTATGTGGACACAGCAGCTTGTTGACAACCCATGGCTTTTAGGCTCACCTACTTTCGGCGGCAACCCACTTTGCTGTGCTGCTGCTCTTGCAACAATCAAGTATATGGTTGACAATGACATTCCTGGTCAGTGCAAGAAAAAGGGTGAAATTTTAAAGGCTGGTCTTTTAAAGCTCAAGGACAAGTATCCTACTGTTATTGACGAGGTAAGAGGTACAGGTCTTATGCTTGCTATGGAGTTTGTAGGCTGTGAGGAGGGCTACAGCGTAGCTAAGGGTATGTTTGCAAGAGGCGTTATGACAGCAGGTACTCTTGTAAACTCAAAGTGTATCCGTTTTGAGCCTGCCGCTGTTATTACAGAGGAGCAGATTGCCGCTGTAATTGAGCGTATGGACGCAGCTCTTGCTGATACAAAGAAGGAATTTAATCTGTAAACATATCTTTTTGTAAGATTATTTTATAAAGGGTCGGAGATGATGCCTGTGGCATCGTCTTCGGCTTTTTTTGTGTAATGAAAAGTGAGTGATGTTAATATGAAAAATACAAAGTCATCAATTAATGTATTTGCGATATTTATGCTTGTAGTGGCGGCGGTAATCTGGGGCGGCTCCTTTGTTGTTGTAAAGGACAGCCTTGACTATGTTACGCCGCTGTGGCAGCTTGCAATAAGGCTTGGTGTGGCGTCTGTTACCGGACTTATTATTCTGCCCTCGCAGCTTAAATACATAAATAAAAAAATACTGTTTCAGGGTGTGGTTTTGGGAATAATTTTTGCCTGTGCGGTTATACCGCAAAATTTGGGCGCAGAGCTTACAACGGCAGGAAAATGCGCATTTCTTACTGTCAGCTATGTTGCCTTTACACCGATTATTGAGCTTATCGCCCTTAAAAAGGGCTTAACCATACAAAAGACGGCGGCTGTTGTAATCTGTCTTACGGGTATAGCCTTTATTACCCTTAATGAAAGGCTTACATTACAGACAGGTGATATACTGCTGCTTATTACGGGCTTTTTCTACGGTGTGCATCTTGTGTGGATTGACGGCTGCGACAGGGGAAAGGGCATACTTGCCGTACATATACTGCAAATATTTACCTCAACGGTTATTGCCCTTGCGGCTGCCCTTATTTTTGAGCCGTTTAAGGTCAGCGTAAACAGGGATTTTATATTTGCCATGCTCTATGGCGGCATATTGGAGGTCTTTGTGGGCTTTCTGCTGCAAATTAAGGGTCAGCAGGGTACAAATCCGTCGCTTGCGGGTATTCTGCTTTCCATGGAGTGTGTGTATGCCGCAATTTTCGGTATAATTTTTCAGGGGGATAAAATTGCAGGTAAAATGCTTGCTGGCTGTGTGCTTGTGTTTGCCTCGGCTGTGATTGCCGCTGTCGAGTTTGAACTGCCGATTGGAAAGCATAGGAGTGCTGTTTTGCAGAAAGATGTGAAATAGTAAGAGGATTGTTGCATGTGGATAGATATTATTTGAGGTGTAAATTAGAGTTTAGCGGAGTAACATTAACAACCTAAAATGCAAATCGATAACGTATGGATTTAC
>CABUWB010000200.1 GCA_902495025.1 uncultured Eubacteriales bacterium | reverse complement strand
ATCCGCCCCTACGCAACCAATGATAGATTGTTGCATTGCATACAAATTAAATATTGGTTTGTTTGAATACCTTGCGTACAAGACAAATTTGCGAAAAAAACAATTAACATTGCAATTAACTTGTAGGGGCGGATTCTATATCCGCCCGAATGTTGAACATGTTGCAATGGTTGACGGGCGGCAGGTTGCCGCCCCTACGGTAAATCCATACGTTATTGATTTGAATGTTGGGTTGTTAATGTTACCCCATAAACATTAATTTATCTTCATATACCTTTCAAATAATATCTATTAAATGTACCGGCTTTTTTATTTCTGATACGGCGGCTCGTAAAACAGGCGGTACATATAATTATACAGCTCGTCAACGTCATAAGGGTTATTGTTTTCAAGCAGATAATAGGCTACAAAAATCATGCCGCCGCTGCGGTACTGGGCGATAAGCGGCAGAGGTACCTCAAAGGAATAGCCCCTTTTGCTGAAATCCCTTAAAAACTCCAGTATATGTGCACTCATTATACCCTGCATGGTGTGCACAAACATACCCGACGCATTATTTTTGGCAATCAGCTTAAACTTGGTTTCGTTTTTATGTACGTATTCCACAAGAGCATGGAGCAGTGCGGTATAAAACTCCTCGGGCGTGCCGTACTGCATGTCTGAGGATATGCTTTCGGTCAGCTCGTTTATAATGTCGTTTATAACATAGGTAAGCAGATGGTATTTATCCTCAAAGTGCTTGTAAAAGGTGGTGCGGTGTACCATTGCCGCCTCACATATATCAACAACCTTTATTTCGTCAAAGGATTTTTTGTTAAGCAGTTCAAAAAGAGCGTCTGCAAGCGCCTTTCGTGTTTTTACAATTCTTAAATCGGTAGCCTTGGCTGACATATTATACCTCCTCACTTTATATATAAATACGGCTGCGGGATAAAATAGTTTAATACGGGAAAACTGTTTGCGGAGGTGTTTTTATATGGACAAGGTTAAAAGGGCGGTTTGCATAATAATTGGCATTATGCTGATGTCGGCTGCGCTGGACTGTTTTTTTGAGCCGTTTTCAATGATACTTGGCGGTGCAACGGGTATTGCGGTTATTGCGCAGCATCTGTGGGGTGTGCCGCTGTGGGCTACCAACCTTGCGGTCAATGCGCCGCTTTTTGTATGGGCTTATTTTGCGGTGGAAAAGGGCTTTATTATACGCTCGGGTATATGCACGCTGCTGCTGTCTTTCTTCCTATATATATTTGAGGCTCTGCCTGCTGTGCAGAGCGACTATGTAACGGCGGCGGTTTTTGGCGGCATACTGTACGGTGCAGGGTTGGGGCTTGTGTTCAGGGGCGGCGCAACAACGGGCGGTTCCGACCTTGCGGCAGGTATTATAGGCAAGCTGAAGCCGCATTTAAGCATACCTGCGGTTATGCTGTGCATAGATGCGGTAATCATACTTACAGGCTTTACCGTTTTTGGCAGCGTAAAGGCAATGTATGGCATTATATCCGTTGCAATCATGACAAAGGCTATGGATATGGTGCTGGAGGGATTTAAGTTTGCAAAGGCGGCTTTTATTGTGTGCGATGACGGTGAAAGGCTTGGCAGGGCGCTTATGAGCGGTATTAAGCGTGGCGTTACAGTTCTGCCTGCCTGCGGACTTTACAGCGGCAATGACAAGCAGGTGCTCATTGTTGCGGCATCACGCAAGGAGATAGTGGAGCTTAAACGCATTACTGCCGAAATTGAGCCGTCAGCGTTTATGTTTGTAACCGATATAAGGGAAATACTGGGTATTTTTTAGACATTAAAGATGGTATTGTCATTTTTATTAAAAAAAAGTAAATTTATTGTTAATTTAGTTTGAGTGGTTTGCGTAAAAGTGGCTTTTTTGGTAAATTCAATCAGTATTTTAAACAAAAATATTTTTGCTTAAGTGAGCAATGTTGTGAAAGTTGACATAAAAAAATAATGTTTGTACGAATTAACTTGAAAATGGGAATTTTGCAATCACTATTTTGCCTATTTCAATGGGTTTTTGTTCAATTCTTACTCAACAAATCGGACTTTTGGGCAATTTGTACAAATTGACAGCTTTTTATTTGTAAAATAAAGATATGGAGAGTTTTTTGAAAATAGGTTATTATATTACTAAATAAAGGGCACATTAAGCCCGTCATTGCAAGGAGGATAATTAAATGGCAGAACTGAAATTAAAGAATATTGTTAAGAAGTACCCTAACGGTTTTATCGCTGTTAAAGACTTTAGCCTTGATATAGAGGATAAGGAATTTATTATTTTCGTAGGTCCTTCAGGTTGTGGTAAGTCTACTACACTTAGAATGATTGCAGGTCTTGAGGATATTTCCGCAGGTGAGCTTTACATTGGCGACAGACTTGTAAACAACGTATCACCTAAGGACAGAGATATTGCGATGGTATTCCAGAACTACGCTCTGTACCCTCATATGACAGTTTATGATAACATGGCATTCGGTCTTAAGCTTCGTAAGGTACCTAAGGACGAAATCAACAGAAAGGTGCATGAGGCTGCTAAGATTCTTGATATTGAGCATCTCCTTGACAGAAAGCCAAAGGCTCTTTCAGGTGGTCAGCGTCAGCGTGTTGCTATGGGTCGTGCTATCGTGCGTGAGCCTAAGGTATTCCTTATGGACGAGCCTCTTTCAAACCTTGATGCTAAGCTGAGAGTACAGATGAGGTCCGAGATTTCCAAGCTTCACCACAAATTACAGACAACTTTCATCTACGTTACACATGACCAGACAGAGGCTATGACTCTTGGTACACGTATCGTAGTTCTTAAGGACGGTATCATTCAGCAGGTTGATACTCCTCAGAACCTTTACAACAAGCCTGTAAACCTCTTTGTTGCTGGTTTCATCGGTTCACCTCAGATGAACTTTATCGACGCTAAGGTTGTTCAGGTTGGCGCTGATGTTCTTGTAAGCTTTGGTGAGTACAGAGTTAAGCTGCCTGAGCACAAGACAAGAGCTCTTATCGACGGCGGTTATGTTGATAAGGACGTTATCCTTGGTATCAGACCAGAGGATATCCACGAGGAGGAGCTTTTCCTCAGCACATCTCCTGAGAGCATCGTTGATGCACAGGTTGAGGTTACAGAGCTTCTTGGTGCAGAAACTAACCTGTTCCTTCAGATTGCAGGTCAGAATGTTACTGCAAGAGTTGATTCTCGTTTCACAGCTAAGATTGGTGATATTGTTAAGGTTGCATTTGATGTTAACAGAATGCACATCTTCGATAAGGCTACTGAGGCTGTTATCTGCAACTAATAATTACATAGGTAATTTTATTAAAGGGCTGCCATTTGGCAGTCCTTTTAAGCGTGTCGACTTTTCGACACGCTTGCAAGAAATGCTTGCATTTCTTGCAGATAGGGTACTGCGTACCCACCAAGGAATAAACAACCCGCGCCTCGAAATGATTAAAAATCATTCCTTGACACTCTTGTTTGTCCTCGGCGAAGCGCGGTTTCGCCTGCGGATTAAAGTCTGCGACGCTTTGAGTTACCTTAATACCCTGTTAGCTTATGCAGCAGGCTTAAATCAAAATCGCAAAAAATAACTGTCGATTTTATTTTTTATAGTCTGAAAGGGCTGCCAAATGGCAGTCCTTTTAATGTGCAGATTTTTCGGCTGTGTCAAAATATACATATATTTTGATTATATGGCTTGAAATTTTTTCCGTATTGTGATATTGTATTATATAAGAATTGACTTATAGAGCGTATAATATAAAACATATAATTGCAATGTATGGCTTGGCATTGATTGATAAACGTAGGGAGGTGTTATATATGGCGGAGGATAAGTGTAACCCAAAAACGCTTGACAGGGGGACAGCTTCAGGTGTGGATAATGAAAGCTCGCCTAATTTTGGCAGAAACTTTCTTATTACATACGACTGTAAGAGCGGAAAATTTGATTATTCATCAGCGGTTGACGAGGTGAATGAGGATGTTATAAATGCGCCCGCCCTATGGGATATTTTGGTGGAAAGGGAGCTTGCCTCTAAGGAAACCGCCGAGCTGCTGCGCTCTAAAATAATGGAGATAGCCGCAGCGGATAAGCCACAGGTATATTTTACAAAATATTATATCAAAAATGTTTATCAGGAGAAAAAGTGGTACAGGTTTGGCTTTGTATGCGCCGAGCCCGGGGGCAGAATTGATATTGCTATTACGGATATAACAGATGAAATTGCAAATAAAAAGCAGCTTAGACAGATGGCGGATTACGATGAGCTTACGGGCCTTTTAAAGCGTGACGCCTTTACCGCAAGGGTTGAAAAACGATTAAGAAAAGATGAAAATGGCATTGCCGAGGGCAAGTACGCAATGATATTTT
>CABUWB010000199.1 GCA_902495025.1 uncultured Eubacteriales bacterium | reverse complement strand
GCCGAGGTCATTGCCTGCGTAGTGGTGCACCGCATTAATCTTCATGGTGCGCTTGCCCGGCTCTGGAAATTCCTCCCTCATGGTTTCATAATTAGCCGCCGATACGGACACAATCGTATCTCTTGGTACGGAAACAAGGCTTATGCCCTGTGTTACCGAATTATAGCAGCCTACCATAATTGTATCTGTACGTGTGCCGTCCTCATCGGTACACATAATTACAAACTGCGTTCTGTCAGGCAGCTTTGCGGAAAATACCTCCGTAATTTTATCAATGGGCTTTGCGTCGCCCTCAATAGACCAGTTATCGTTAGGGTCGTCATTAAGGTATGTATAAATGGCAAATGCGCCAACTGCTATTACGTAAATACCGACTATTGAAATAAGCACCGTTAAAAAGGTACGCAGAGGTGTTTTCTTTTTTGTTTTTTTTGGTGGCTTACCGCCGCTGCCGCCGTCTGCGGGCTGTGCATCATCTTTAGGGGGAACAATCTCGCCATCCTCGTTAAGCTGTGGCAGAGGTACAGCCTCAGCCGCCTTATCCATTTTCAGCTTAACTACAGGATTGGGCTTTTCGCTGCCCTTTTTAACCGATACGCTGCCGCCTGACGCATTGCGCCTTGCCGCCCTGCGGCGTCTGGAGTGGCTTATGCCGCTTGAAAACGTATCGTCTGTATCATAATCATTATACTTATCCTGCTCGTCGTTCATACTATTCCTCCGATTACTTTACGGGCTTAAATGAGCTTTTTAAGGATACAATCCTGTTAAACACAAGGTTATCCGCAGTGCAGTGCTTGCTGTCTGCCACAAAGTAGCCGTTTCTTATAAACTGGAAGCGGTCCATTGGCTTTGTATCCTTTAAATATGGCTCAATAAAGGCATTAACTGTCTTGAGCGAGTCGGGATTTAAGGCATAGCCGTTGTCCGAGCTTTCATCGGGGATAACAAGGTTTTCATACAGGTTTACCTGTGCGCTTACCGCCGTTGCCGCATTTACCCAGTGTATTGTACCCTTTACCTTGCGTGCGGTAAAGTCAAGTCCGCTCTTTGTAGCAGGGTCATAGGTACAGTGTACAGCAGTAACATTGCCGTTTTCGTCCTTATCACAGCCTGTGCAGGTTACAAAGTATGCACCCTTTAAACGCACCTCCATACCCGGAGTTAAGCGGAAGAACTTCTTTGGAGGTATCTCCTCAAAGTCGCTCCTTTCAATGTAAAGCTCACGTGAGAAAGGCACCTCTCTTTTGCCGAGAGCCTCATTATCAGGGTGATTTTCAATGGTAAGCATTTCGGTTTCACCCTCGGGATAGTTGTCAATAATGAGCTTTATAGGGTCAAGCACCGCCATAACAACAGGCACCTTTGGCTTTAAATCCTCTCTTATGCAGTATTCCAGCTGTGCAGTGTCAACAACGGAGTTTGCCTTTGATACGCCTATCATATCACAAAAGGCACGTATTGACTCGGGTGTGTAGCCCCTGCGGCGAATACCCGAAAGGGTAATAAGACGTGGGTCGTCCCAGCCGTCAACCTGATTTGTTTCAACCAGATTTCTCAAATAGCGCTTACCCATAATTGTATTTGTAAGGTTGAGCTTTGCAAACTCAATCTGTCTTGGCTTGATTTCAGTACCAAAGTCAAGGTTGTTTACAACCCAGTCATAGAGAGGTCTGTGGTCCTCAAACTCCATGGTACATATAGAGTGGGTTATGCCCTCAAAGGCGTCCTCCAGAGGGTGTGCAAAATCGTACATAGGATAAATGCACCACTTGTCGCCCGTTGCATGGTGGGTGATGTGTGCAATACGGTAAATTACAGGGTCCCTCATATTCATATTGGGCGATGCCATATCTATTTTTGCACGCAGTGTTTTTGCGCCGTCCTCAAACTCGCCGTTCTTCATGCGTGTAAAAAGGTCGAGGTTTTCCTCAACGGAGCGGTTTCTCCATGGGCTTTCCGTACCCGGAGTTGTAAGGTTGCCCCTTGCCTCACGCATCTGCTCTGCGCTCATATCACATACAAAGGCAAGTCCCTTTTTAATAAGCTCCACCGCACAATCGTACATTCTGTCAAAATAGCTCGATGCAAAATAGAGCCTGTCCTCCCAGTCAAAGCCAAGCCACTTAATGTCGTTTTTAATGGAGTTTACAAACTCTGTGCTCTCCTTTGCGGGGTTTGTATCGTCAAAGCGCAGGTTGCACTAGCCGCCGAACTGCGCCGCAAGACCAAAGTTCAGACATATACTTTTGGCATGACCGATGTGCAGGTAGCCATTTGGCTCCGGAGGGAAACGGGTGTTGAGCCTTGAAAGGTTGTCGCCTAAGTCCTCCCTGATAATGCTATGTAAAAAATTACCTGTGTTTTCAAGATTATTTTCGTTATTTGTTCCCATAGTGGATTCCTCCGATTACGCTTTTATAAATAAGATAACCGCTTTAAGGCTTTTTATACCAAATGCAGATTACCGTATCCGTTATACTGCGGACATAAAAATATATTTTATTATATAATATATTGTTGAATTTTGCAAGATGTGATATACTGATAGTAATAAAAGTTTAAGGAAATTGAGGTGTTTTTGTGCTTGCGTTCTACTGCGATGGTGATGATATTAAAAAATTTATGGCTCTTGTGCTTAACGGCGACGCCTTTGACAGACTGCAGCTGCGCTCGGGCGAGGTTATGACAAGGGTTAATTTTACCATTGACGGCAGGCTCAACAGGGAGTATGACGGCATAGAGGGCGAGCGTGCCTACTGCCTGTGGGGCGAGGTAAAGCACAATGTGTTTGACCTTGTAAAGGGCAAAAAGCTGCCTAAGTATATCAAGCTTGTGTTTGCACTTGATGACGCCGCTGTGGAAAACCTGCACCCTAACGCTAAAGCTGCCTTTATAAATATGGTGTTTGAAAACGGAAAAATTACCTTTACAACAGGCACTGCACAAAAAAATTTCAGTATGGATAAAAGCCTTGACGAGGTGTGGGAGAGCAAGGTTAAGCTGATGTTCCAAAAGCTTGGTATTGCGGTTAATGTACTGTGAGGGAGTTGTAATGAACATTATCAGATTAGATGAAAAATATACAGACGAATTCTGGCAGCTAAGACGGCAGCTGTTTGAAGAATTGGGTGAAATAAATCCCTGCGATAATGTATGCAAGCTCAAGCTTGCAACAAAAGCATATTACTTATCCCATATCAATAAGGATTTGCTTTGCTGGGGTACTTCAGATAACGGCACAATCACTGCAATTATCTCCTTATGCCTGTTTGAGCGGATACCATATCATGAAAACCTAAGCGGCATTGAGGGCTATATTTTAAATGTATATACCTGTCCCGATTTCAGAAAAAGAGGATATGCTGAAAGCCTTGTGCGTGAAGCCATAAAATATGCAAATGAAAATAATATAAAAAGGCTTTGGTTAAGCAGTAGCAAAAACGGAAAAAAACTGTATACAAAATTGGGGTTTGTGATAAAAGAAAATGAAATGGAGCTTTTTTTGTAAAAATAGAAGTATATCTTCAGCCGCTTTTTTGTATTTGACACTTGATTTTTTTACGCTGATGTGGTAATATATTTCTTGCTTATCAGAATATATGCTACTGTGGCTCAGTTGGTAGAGCAGCTCATTCGTAATGAGCGGGTCGCAGGTTCAAGTCCTGTCAGTAGCTTAAAGCTCCGTTTTTTTGCGGAGCTTTTTCAATTTTAAAACATAAATTTTATGGTGTTTATACGCATAATATGTTAAACTATAAAAAAGCTTTAAGGAGTGGTTTTATGTTTGTTGGTATATGTACAATGCATTTTACTGCCGAGTGGGTTACAAGCCTTAAGGAAAAGCGCATGGTTGTAAAGCATATTACTGAAAAGGCGGGGCACAAGTTTAATATCTCCATAGCAGAGGTTGACAAGCAGGACATACACCAGTCAATAGTTATAGGCTTTGCCTGCGTCAGTAATGAAACCGCCCACGTTGATAAAATGATGAATACCGTAATTGATTTTATTGAGAACAACACCGATGCCGTACTTGATGATGTTGAAACGGAAATAATATGACAAAAACAGGCTGTCGCATTTATTTTGCGATAGCCGTTTTTCTTTGTAATAGATTAAATTAATATTTAGCTTACGAGAAACACGCAGAAGTTGACTTTTGAAAAGTCAGCAAATGTATGTTACTTTTCTACGAGAAAAGTAACCAAAAGCGCCGCTTTTCCGACGCGCGTGCGCGGCTTAGGGGTTAAACCCCTAAGAACCCCACTCTGCGGCACAAACACCACCGCCCCAAAACCCTTTTAACGTGGCTGTTGCATAGCCACTAAGGATTTTGGGGCGGTTCATCTTGCTATCTGTTGGTATAGGTTAGTGTTTAGTTGCCTACGGCGATATATACATAG
>CABUWB010000198.1 GCA_902495025.1 uncultured Eubacteriales bacterium | reverse complement strand
TGAGTACCCACATATTCGATATAATCGTTATTGTCAACAATGTAAAGCTTTCCTATTTTTGTGTCAATTGATGTGTAAATTCCCATATTTTTTCTCCGTTTGCAAAGTTTAATTTATAAGTCAATTATATTTTACAACAAAATTGCGAAATATACTAGCTTTAATTTAAAAAATATTGTATAATTAATAAAAAATGAGAGAGAGGGGATTTTTTAATGCTTACAACACTTAGTATGATTGAGCTGCAGCAGATTGTCAACGCATCTCATGGCGACCCACATACCGTACTCGGTATGCACGAGGTTGAGCTTGATGACAAGGAGTGCCTTGTTGTCAGGGTATTCAACCCACAGGCGCAGAACGTAACTGTAATTGACGAAAAGTATAAGACAAGGCGCTATCCTATGGAGAAGATACACTCAGAGGGCTTTTTTGAGTGCGTTATCCCCACAAGGAAAAAGTGGTTCAGATATATACTTGAATTTGAGGGATACGGCGATAATAAATGGGTAAGCTATGACCCATACTCCTTTGCGCCGGGTATTTCCGATATGGATATTTACCTGTTCAATCAGGGTACACACTACAATATTTATGAAAAGCTCGGTGCCAACCCAACCGTTATTGACGGCGTCGAGGGCGTGCTTTTCGGCGTATGGGCGCCAAATGCAAGGCGTGTCAGCGTAATTGGTGAGTTTAATGCGTGGGACGGCAGACGAAACCCTATGCGACTGCTTGCAAACTCGGGTATATGGGAAATCTTTATCCCCGGTCTTAAAAACAATGACAGATATAAATTTGAAATTAAGTCCTCAAAGGGCGACCTTCTGCAAAAGAGTGACCCTTACGGCAAGTTTGCGGAGCTCAGACCAAGCACCACCTCGCTTGTATATGACATAAACAACTACGAGTGGCAGGACGGCGAATGGTTCAAGGAGCAGAAAAAGACCGATAAATATGACAGACCTATGAACATCTATGAGGTGCACATGGGCAGCTGGCAGCGTGATGAAGAAACAGGCAGATTTTTAAGCTATGTTGAGCTTGCTGACAAGCTTGTTGCCTACGTTAAGGAAATGGGCTACAACTATATTGAAATGCTGCCTATTGAGGAGCACCCTTTTGACGGCTCATGGGGCTATCAGGTAACTGGCTACTATGCGCCAACAAGCCGCTACGGCAACCCAGATGAATTTATGTATTTTGTGGACAAGTGTCATCAGGCAGGCATAGGCGTTCTGCTTGACTGGGTACCTGCACATTTCCCTAAGGATGCACATGGTCTTGCAAGGTTTGACGGCTCTGCACTTTACGAGCATGAGGACCCACGTCAGGGCGAGCACCCCGAGTGGGGCACACTGATATTCAACTACGGCAGAAACGAGGTTAAAAATTTCCTTGTTGCCAATGCCCTGTTCTGGATTGAAAAATACCATATTGACGGCCTTAGAGTTGACGCAGTTGCATCAATGCTTTACCTTGACTACGCAAAGAGCGACGGTCAGTGGGTTGCAAACAAGTACGGCGGCAGGGAAAATCTGGAGGCCGTAGAGTTTATGAAGCACATGAACTCCATTATCGAGAAAAAGCACCCAGAGGCTTATATGATAGCTGAGGAGTCCACCTCATGGGCAGGCGTTACAAAATCGGCTGATGATAACGGACTTGGCTTCAGCCTTAAATGGAATATGGGCTGGATGAACGATTTTCTTGAATACGTGGCAAAGGACCCTGTTTATAGAAAGTACCACCACAACAACCTCACCTTTGGTATGGTTTATGCCTATACCGAAAGATTTGTGCTTGTTTTAAGCCATGACGAGGTTGTGCATGGCAAGCACTCCATGCTTGATAAAATGCCCGGTGATTTGTGGCAGAAATTTGCCAATTTAAGGGCAGCCTACGGCTTTATGTTCGGACACCCCGGCAAAAAGCTGCTGTTTATGGGCGGCGAGTTCGGTCAGTTTATCGAGTGGAACGAAAAGCGTCCTCTGGACTGGTTCCTGCTTGAATATGACCACCACAGAACAATGCTTGAATTTTCCAAGGACCTCAACCATTTCTATCTTGAAAATGAGGCTCTCTGGAGTAAGGATTTTGAGGGCGGCGGCTTTGAATGGATTGACTGCAACGACAACGAAAAGAGCATTTACTCCTTTATAAGACGTGGCAGCAAAAAAGAGGATACCCTCATATTCCTTGTAAACTTTACCCCTAATACGTATGAAAACTTCAGGGTTGGTGTACCTTTTGAGGGCGAGTATGAGGAAGTGCTTAACAGCGACAGCACTAAGTACGGCGGCAGCGGCGTTACTAATGAGGGCGTTAAAAAGAGCGATAAAATTGAGTATAACGGCAGAGAGGACAGCATTGGTTTAAGGCTTGCACCTCTTTCGGTTACTGTATTTAAAGCAAAATAAACTGATTTCAGAGGCACTGCATAGCTGCGGTGCCTCAATTTATAAGGAGAATAATATGAAATTACCAAAGTATGGCGTTGCCGCAGCGGCAGCAATAGCAATAATGTACGTGCTGTATATAATATATTGCCTTGTTACAGGTACGGAGCTTAATAACGGCGAAATCGCAATGGGCATTACCTTTGTTGTGTGCGTGGGCGCAATTATCGCATTTGAGTATAAGCATAAGGACGATGATAATAAGGACGAGTAAGGGGTTTGGATTTAGAAAAACATTCTACCACCCTTGTGTGATGTTAAGCTAATTTGCTGCATTTGAAATTATATATTGTATGAGGAAAATGTCTATGGCAAGCGCTAAAACCATTTTAGATAAAAAAATTAAAGATACAATGAAAGCACTGGGATTTAAAAAGAAAAAGGGAATTTACAGCCGCATTGCAGATGATGTTTATCAGGGACTTGAGATTGAGTCAATATCAAGCGGCAGATGTCTTAGAGTAAACTTTGATATATTTCCGCTTTGCTATCCTGTGTTTGAAGATATATGTATCCCTTTGAGATATGAGTATCAGCCCGATGATAAAAAAGTGGGTAATTATTTATATATCTGTGAGTTTGACCCCAAAAACGAGGAAAGTATCTTAAAATATGTTGATAAAATGTACGAGCATATAGAAAAAAATATTATACCTCTTTTCAATATGTTTGATAATACAGAAAAAAAGCATTGATTTTAAGTGCTTAATGGAAAAAAATCGTCCCTCTTTTATTTTAATTAATGATTTTAAATTGTATTGGGCTTATTTAAAATATGGAGATTATGATTTGGCTTTAATGGTAAGGCTATACAGAAAATTTATTGATAAATTTACAGTAAAATGTATTGAAACCGATATAGATACGTATAAAGATAACAAAGAATTTAGAAAACATGAATATGATAAATTCACTGAGTCATTAAAACTTGAAGAAGATGAAATTATTAAATTTAAAAGCTATACTCCTGATACAATTAAAGATATGGTTATGAAAAATGAATTATCATCACTTAATTTTTTAAAAGAAAATGGATATATATAATTATTTAGCAGATAATCTGCAAACTGTCAATATAATCTTACTAAAGGAGAATAAACAATGAAGGACAGAGTATTGGTCTTACTGATATTGTATTTTTTTGGTTTAAGCTATTTTTTCGGTGCAGAATATGTATCCACCATGAACACCACCATAAGGACAAAGGTGCTGATGGGTCCACTTTTGTTAAGTATTATAACCTCCTTTAGGGATATATATGATGCTTTAGATGGCAAGTATACCAAAAAAATGATTATACCTACAATACTGAATTTAGTATTTTTTATATTTTATATAGCTTTATTAAATACATATATCGATAAGGGGTTATTCTGACAAAACACTTAGCAAACGGTTGAGTGGGGCTAACACAAACACCCGCCAATAATTATGATTTAAACGTAATATAATTGCCTCAATATCAGTTTGGAGGATAGGTAAAATGGCATATTACATTAAATACGGAGATTTTGAGCTGCACATCGAAACGGAATTTTTTACAAGTTATCCTGTTAATACGTATGTAAACATAAAAATAAACAGCAATACTTTTTCTGCCATAACCACCATGGAAACAAGTAATGAACGATTTGAAAGTTTTGCCGATGACCTTGCAAAAATGTATTCATTGCTTAACGGTAAAGCCGAATTAAGCGAAATATACGGCTTGGGGCAGTTTATACGCTTTACATACATAAATAACGGACATATTTTATTTGAAGGTATGCTTGAGGTGTTTGACGGCAGCGCAGGCGACAGAGTAAGAATAAAATTTGAAAAAACAATAGACCAGAGCTGTTTGGCAAATTTAAGGTAAACAGGGGTTTTAGTGTTGGATAAGTATTATTTGAGGAGTAATTAAGACAAATTAGAGTTTAGCAGTGTAATATTAACAACCTAAAATGTAAATCGATAACGTATGGATTTACCGTAGGGGCG
>CABUWB010000197.1 GCA_902495025.1 uncultured Eubacteriales bacterium | reverse complement strand
GCTGGCAAAGTACGGCAGGAAAGGCACGAAAGATATTGCCTGCCCCAAAGTGCAGCCATTTCGGCTTGTCGTGCGTTCTGCGCTTTACCTCGTCAATATTGAACTTTGGCAGTATAAAATTACTGCCGTAGCTGTCAAGCTCGTTTAATTTCAGTTTCAAGCTAAAACCTCCTTTTTCAATATATATTATTGAACAAAAATCAAAAATGTATTATACTTATATTAGGAAGCTATGATTAATTCGCCAAAACAGGTTTGAGATTAAATTTTTCAGACCGACGAAAACGACCGCAGACGCAGTACGGTTTCAAAATTATACGATAATTTTGAAAGTCCGCAGGACTTCAAATTTTACAGGTAAAATTTGAACCTTGCTGCGTTAAGGGAATTTGAGGAAGGTATGGTAAATTTAAGCCAAAGCTGTAAAGGATTAATTAAGCAGAGGTTCCATTATTGGAGGAATGATTTATGGCATATACCGCATTATACAGACGTTTAAGACCGCAGACCTTCGGCGAGGTTATCGGTCAGCAGCATTTAATAAAAACGCTGACAAACCAGATTAAAAATAACAGAATTAACCACGCATACCTTTTCTGCGGCACAAGAGGAACGGGCAAAACCTCAACCGCAAAAATTTTTGCAAGGGCAATAAACTGTCTTTCCGAGGGTGAAAAGCCATGTAATGAGTGCAGTGTGTGCAAAAATATCCTTGACGGCAGAAGTATTAACGTAGTCGAGATTGACGCCGCATCAAACAACGGTGTTGACAACATACGTGATATTGTGGAGGAGGTCAAGTATCCGCCAACCGAGGGCAGATACAAGGTGTACATTATTGACGAGGTACACATGCTCTCAACAGGTGCGTTTAATGCGCTTTTAAAAACACTGGAGGAGCCGCCTGCACACGTTGTGTTCATACTTGCCACAACCGACCCTCAAAAGCTGCCTGTTACCATTCTGTCAAGGTGTCAGCGGTTTGACTTTCACCGTATCAGCAGGCAGGAAATGGCAGCGGAGCTTAAAAAGGATATGCAGGGTGAGGGCGTAAGCATAACCGATGAGGCGATTGAGTACGTAACTAGGCTTTCTGACGGTGCTATGCGTGACGCACTTTCCATACTTGACCAGTGCATGAGCTTTTACTACGGTGAGGAAATCACTGTGGATAATATTACGGAAATTACGGGCAGTGTGGATAACGAGGTGCTTTTCCGCCTGACAGATGCGATATGCGAGGGCTCCTGTGATAAATGCCTTGCAGTTGTTGATGAGATTGTACAAAACGGCAGGGATATTCTCAATTTTACAAATGATATGGTGCTGCATTTCAGAAATCTGCTGCTTGCTGTGTCAGTCGGTAAGGACTCCGAGGCGCTGGACTATTCAAGGGATTATATAGAAAGGCTGTACGAGCAGGGGCAGAGAGTCAGCTATGATTATATACTGGAGCTTATAAGCGCTTTTTCAGAGCTGTGCGGCAGGATAAAGTATTCGTCAAGCCCCAGGGTGCTGCTGGAGGTGGCATGTATTAAGGCATGTACTCCCGTAACCGAGGAGGGTAACGGTGCTATTGCAAAGCGGCTTTCCAAGCTCGAAAGCATAATTGAAAGCGGTGCTGCTTTGCAGAGCGTAGCCACACAGGCAGTGCAAAGTGCACCAAAAGAGGAGAAAAAGCCGCAGCCTGTTATACAAAAGGCTGTGCCAGAGGATATAAAGCGTGTCATCAAGGAGTGGGACAGCTTTGCAAAAACCGTTTCCAATCCGCTTATGCGTGCCAATTTTGAGCAGGCTATAAAGGCGGCATATTTAAGCGACGATATACTTGCCCTTGTGTGCAATAATCAGCTTGCGGCGGCTAAGTGTGAAAATGAGCGTGCTGAAATTAAGGCGGAGCTTGCAAGGTATTTCGGCAGGGAGTTTGAGTTTAAGATTATGCTTAACGGCGACTACCAGAGGGCGCATGAGGAAACCTATGGCGGCGAGGATAAGGAGCTTACCTTTAAATCCCCTGAGGAAGAGTTTGAAAATAAGCTCGGCGGAGTGGAGATTGATTTTTCGTAAATTTGTGGTAAACGGAGCGATTATTTATGAATAAAATTGAGCTGCCAAAGGCGGCGGAATACATTATATCTGCATTAAACAAGGCAGGCTATGAGGCATACATTGTAGGCGGCTGTGTAAGGGACTGTCTGCTTGGCAAGCAGCCAAAGGACTGGGACATTACCACCTCGGCACTGCCCGAGCAGGTCAAGGCGGTTTTCAGCCACACCTACGACACAGGCATTGAGCATGGTACGGTTACGGTGCTTATCGGCAAGGAGGGGTACGAGGTAACAACCTACCGCATTGACGGTGAGTACAAGGACAACCGCCACCCAGAAAGCGTGGTTTTTACAAACAGGCTGACAGGCGACCTTGCAAGGCGAGATTTTACCATGAATGCCGTTGCCTACTCCCCTGCGGCAGGCTTTGTGGACGAGTTTGGCGGCATTAAGGATATGCGTGCAGGCATTATTAGGGCTGTAAGAGAGCCGTCGGAGCGTTTCAGGGAGGACGCACTGCGTATGATGCGTGCGCTGCGATTTTCGGCACAGCTTGGCTTTGAGATTGAAAAAAATACAAGGGCGGCAATTGATGAAAACGCCCACCTTATCAAAAATATCAGTATGGAGCGGGTGAGGGACGAGCTTTTAAAGCTGCTCCTTTCGGATAATCCGCTAAAGGTTTATGAGCTTAAGGACACAGGCATTGCAGACTATGTTCTGCCCGACTTATCCGCTATGCTTGATGAAAATAAAGCGGAAATTATGTCGCTGCTTGAAAGGACAGAGAAAACAGCCGTAAAAAGGCTTGCCCTTATCATGCACAAAATGGACGGCAAGAGACTTGAAAGGTTTTTGCGCTCTTTAAGGCTTGACAACAAAACAATTAAGGATACCGTTACAATTTCTTCTTATATAAATGCGGCGGCGGATAATTCACCCTACGGCATAAGGCGGCTGATTTGCGATACATCAGAGCAAATGGCGGCGGATATAATTGAAATGCGTGGCATTTTAAGCGGAGAGGATACCTCACAGGTTATGCGTACTTTAAAGGAGATTACCGACAGAGGCGACTGCTGCTCAATGGCGCAGCTTGCGGTGTCTGGCGGTGATTTAAAGGCGCTTGGCTTAAACGGCAAGGAGCTTGGTGCGGCATTAAAGCGCTGCCTTGATGAGGTACTGAAAAATCCACAGAATAATAACAAAGAGTATCTGATTAATTATATATCTTAGGGAGGTATTTATATGTATGCACTGGTTACGGGCGCAAGCAGCGGTATGGGCAGGGATATGGCTCGTCTGCTTGCAAAAAGGGGTTATAAGCTCATTCTTGCTGCACGCAATGAAAAGGCGCTAAAGGAACTTGCGGCAGAGCTTGAAACAAAGTCAATTATAATTCCCATTGATTTAAGCAAGCGCAAAAACTGCTTTAAACTTTTTTATATGTTAAAGGATAAGGACGTTGAGGTGGTTATAAACAATGCAGGCTTTGGTGAATTTGGCGAGTTTTACAAAACCGATTTGCTAAAAGAGCTTGATATGATTAACGTAAATATCTGCGCCCTGCACATACTTACCAAGCTGGTTTTAAGGCGTATGCTTAAAAGAAACAGCGGCTATATCCTCAATGTTGACAGCCTTGCAGCCTTTGCACCGGGGCCTCTTATGAGTACCTACTATGCTACAAAAAGCTATGTTTATAAGCTGACAACAGCCGTTAATGAGGAGATAAGGCGCAGCGGCAGAAATGTCCATATTTCACTTTTCTGCCCCGGCCCTGTGGATACGGACTTTAATAACAGGGCGGGCGTCAGCTTCAGCGTTAAGCCTGTGGACAGCAAGTTTGCGGCATATAAGGCTGTAAAGGGTATGTTTGAGGGCAGACTTGTTATTTTTCCAAGGCATGTTGACGCACTTACCGCCTTTGCAGGTAAGCTTGCGCCTGTAAGAGCTGCCGCCGCTGTGTGCTGGCATATACAAAAGGCAAAGCAAAACGATAAGTAATATATCGAAAAATAAAGGGGCTGTCGCATTTTTGATGCAGCAGCCTTATTTATTTTGAGTGTAATGGATAAATTATTGTTTAACGAAGTAAAATAACAGACCAACATCATAATTGTAGGGGCGGCAACCTGCCGCCCGTCAACCATTGCATCATGTTCTACATTCGGGCGGATATGGTAGCCGCCCCTACAAGTTAATTACAACGTTAATTTATTTTTTCGCAAATTTGTCTTGTACGCAAGGTATTCAAAAAAACCAACATCTAATTGATATGCAATGCAACAATCTATCATTGGTTACGTAGGGGCGGATTCCATATCCGCCCTAATTTTAGCATATTATTATTGCTAACGGGCGGCAGGTTGCCGCCCCTACGGTAAATCCATACGTTATTGATTTGAATGTT
>CABUWB010000196.1 GCA_902495025.1 uncultured Eubacteriales bacterium | reverse complement strand
GAGGACCTTACAAAGCACATGATTTCTTTAAAGAAATAAAAGAGGTGATAGCTATGACACCACAGCAGATACATTATAAGGCTATGGGTGAAAGGACTGTTGAGGCGCTTAAAAAGCGCAGCTTTGACGCATGGTACTGCGAGGATAAGCAGGCAGCGCTTAAAAAGGCGCTGGAGCTTATTCCACAAGGTGCATCGGTTACATGGGGCGGTACACACAGCATTTACGAAATGGGGCTTGCAGACGCACTTTTAGGCGGTGATTATGACGTACTTGACAGGAGCGTTGCCAAGGACGCAGAGGAAAAGAAGGCAATTTACCGCAAGTCTTTCTGCTGCGACTGGTACTTAGGCAGTGCAAATGCAATATCCCTCGGCGGTGAAATAATTAACATTGACGGTACGGGCAACAGGGTTGCAGCTATGATTTATGGGCCCGACAACGTGCTGCTTATCGTAGGCGCAAATAAACTTGCACCGGATAGCGAATCGGCGCTTAAAAGGGCAAGGAATACGGCGGCACCCGTAAATGCGGCTAGCTTTGGACTTGATACCCCATGCTCCCAGGCAGGCAGCTGTATGGACTGTCTAAAGGATAACTGTATTTGCTATTATATTACCCTTACACGCCATTGCAAGCCTGCAGGCAGAATTAAGGTTATTATTGTGGGCGAGGATTTAGGCTATTAATTTTTCGGGCTGTATCTTAAACGGTACAGCCCGTATTTTTTCTATGGCAGATAAGGTTTGTATTTAATTTTTTGCGTTTTTGTGGTATGATAAGGATAAAGGAGGCATAATAAATGGATAAAAGGAAATATACATTTGCTGATTTTATTGCAATAATGGAAAGGCTTATTGCGCCCGATGGCTGTCCATGGGACAGAATACAGACGCATGAGAGCCTTAAAAGGTACCTGATTGAGGAATGCTATGAGGCGGTCGATGCAATAAACAACAACGACAGCGAAAACCTCTGCGAGGAGCTTGGTGATGTTATGCTGCAGGTAGTATTTCACTCTGTGCTGGCAAAAAAAGAAGGACTTTTTGATATTGATGATGTAATAAGTGCCGTAAGTGAAAAAATGATAAACAGACACAGGCATATTTTCGGAGATGTGAGCGCAGATACTCCCGACGAGGTATTAAAAAGCTGGGAGGAAATTAAAAAAGAGGAAAAGGGATACGAGAGCAAAACAGCACAGCTTAAAAGTGTGCCAAAATCTTTGCCTGCACTTATGCGCTGCGAAAAGGTGATTGGTAAGGCTGAAAAACTATTTGATAACGATAATAATATTGATGATTTGTATATAAAAGCCGAAGATGCCCTTAAACAGCTGAAAGAGTGTAAAAATGCCCCTGAAAGCGAAAAAATGGATAAAATTGGCAAAATATTGCTGCTGATAACAAATATTTCAAGAAAAAACAAAATAAATCCTGAATTTGCCTTGACAAATGCCGTAGAAACGTATATAAATAGATTTGAGTGTATTGAAAATACCCACTTACACCCTGTGCAGGAAAATGAGGATACGCAGTCGCAGGTTTAAAAAGGTATTTTACATTTATAATTTTAAAGGAGGATATTTTTAATGAACAAGACAGATTTAGTTGCAAAGATGGCAGAGGTTTCAGGTCTTAGCAAGAAGGATGCTGAAAAGGCACTCAAGGCTTTTGAGGAGGTTGTTACTGCAGAGCTCGTTGCTGGTGGTGACGTAAGACTTGTTGGCTTTGGTACTTTCGACGTTAAGGAAAGAGCTGCTCACGAGGGTGTTAACCCACAGACTAAGGAGAAGATTACTATTGCTGCTTCAAAGGCTCCAAGATTTAAGGTTGGTAAGGCTCTTAAGGACGCTGTAAACAAGTAATTTTTCGTATACTTAAGTAATTATGTATGCATTAAAGATGCCCGGTTTTTTCTTTGCCGGGCATTTTTATTATTAAGGAGGATGTTATGAGACTTGACAAATATTTAAAGGTCAGCAGAATTATTAAAAGACGTACCGTTGCAAATGAGGCTTGCGATGCAGGCAGGGTTATGGTAAACGGCAAAGCGGCAAGGGCGTCCTATGATGTTAAGATTGGTGATGTGATAGAGATAGCCTTTGGCAGCAATACAACAAGGGTTGAGGTGCTCTCTGTGCAGGAAACTGTGCGCAAGGATGACGCAGGGCTTATGTATAAGAGTATTTAAGCATTTATTGGCCTTTATAAGCATTTTTTTTATTTCGGGTATATTTGTCCATGTAGCTGAATAAAGTTTTGTATAAGGCTTATCAGGGGTGTAAAAATGGAACAGAGATTATCAGAGGGCAAGCATACCCTTATGCTTGAAAAAAGGAGCAGGCTTACGCTTACAGGTGTACTGGAGGTTATAAGCTTTGACGAGCTTTCCGTTATTGCCGATACCGACTGCGGAATTATTGTAGTAAAGGGTGAGGGGCTGCATATAGACAGCCTTAACCTTGAAAAGGGAGATATGTCGCTGGAGGGGACGGTTGACAGCCTGACCTATGAGGAGAGCGACAGCTATTTCAGCCCTAAGGGCTCATTGCTTGGCAGACTTTTCAGGTAGGTGGCATAAATGATATTGTCAATGACGGAACAGGCAAGGCTGTTTTTACTACTAGCGTTTGCAGGCATGGCGGCAGGGCTTGTGTATGACATGGTACGTGTTTTAAGACGGCTTATAAGGCACAGCCTTTTTGCCATACAGGCAGAGGATTTAATATACTGGCTTGTATTTACATTGTGCATTATGCTGATTATGCTGAAGGAAAATAACGGTGTGCTGAGATTTTTTTCGGCAGTGGCTCCGATACTCGGACTTATTGTTTATCTGGGCGCATTAAGCCCGTTTTTTTTAAAGCCAATGATGGCTGTTACCTTGTTTATAAAAAGGATACTTATGGTAATATTGCACATATTTTACATGCCTTTGGCATTTATTGGCAATTTACTGCGTATTCCTGCCCATAAAATAAAAAAATCGGTATATAAATTTAACAAAATTATAAAAAAACTATTGAAAAAAGCACAGAAATGTGAGAAAATAATAAACGGATATTTTCGGGGTAAATTATTGCATTTAAGAAAAAGTAACGGGAGTGAAAAGGTTGAAAGGCGAGGTCAAAAAAAGAAACCGAAGTAAAGAAAATTTAATATTCGCTTTTTGCCTTATCTGTATTTTGGCTATATTTGCAGGACCGCTGTATTGTGCTGCTGAAAAACGCTTTGAGCTTGAACAGCAGATTTCAGATATTGCGGCACAGTCGGCAGATGCGGTTAAGTATAATAACGAGCTTAAAGACCGAATTAAGTACAGCGATGAGGACGAGTATGTCGAAAAAATAGCCAGGGAGCAGCTTAATATGGTCAAGGCTGACGAGATACTCTTTATAGATAAAAATAAATAAAAGTTTTTAAAATTAACACTTGACAAAAATACACGTATGTAGTATCATAATCAAGTGCCTTATGGGAGCATAGCTCAGCTGGGAGAGCATCTGCCTTACAAGCAGAGGGTCATAGGTTCGAGCCCTATTGTTCCCACTTATTAAACACCTTGCATTTGCAGGGTGTTTTTTTGTGTATTTAAACCCAAAACAGCCCCGAGCATTTATTTATCACTCGGGGCTGTAATTATTTAAATTTTAGTAATAGAATTTTTATTGTGCTAACATAAAAAGAAACGCAGGAAGTAAAACCTGCGTTTCAAAAAAACTTTAACACTAACTCTTTACCAAGAGCCCAAAACGGAGGAATAAATCCGCTGCCAAATATTATTTTGTCAGCATTTCAATACCCTTATTAAGTCGCTTAATGCTTTCATCTTTGCCAAGCAGCTCTGCAAGCTCACTTGCGCCACATGGAGAGGTTGGCTTGCCCGAAAGTGCGGTACGAACAGGCCATAACATCTGACCGTTCTTTATACCCATTTCCTGAATAAGTGCAACAAGTGCATTATAAATGCCCTCGTTTGTCCAGTCTGTAAGCTCCTCTAAAACAGGTACAGCCTTTTTAAGGTTTTCAAGGCACATTTCCTCTGTTGTTTTCATCTTTTTATGCACGTAAAGTGCGGTGTCATACTCTGGGAGTGTATCCACAAAGTCAACCATATCAGCTATTTCATCAAGTGTGCCGATACGTGTCTGTACATAGCCTGCAAGCTTTTTAAGGTCAATACCCTCTGTCTTAACAGCTGCTTTCAGCTTAGGCTCTGCAAGCTCATAGAACTTGTCAAAGTCCATTTTCTTTATATACTCACCGTTCATCCATGTGAGCTTAACAGGGTCAAAAATTGCAGGTGACTTAGAAAGTCCCTTAATGTCAAATACCTTTATAAGCTCATCAAGTGTAAATATCTCCTGATTAACCGATGGTGCCCAGCCAAGCAGTGCAATATAATTAATGATAGCCTCGGGAAGATAGCCCTTATCAACTAAATCCTGGAAGGAAGCGTCGCCGTT
>CABUWB010000195.1 GCA_902495025.1 uncultured Eubacteriales bacterium | reverse complement strand
TTAAATGTCTTGCTTATTCGTCAAGGCTGCTCTTTACAGGTTTTTTCGGCGGCGGACTTGTTGGACTTGCAACGGGTATAGCAATAGGCTTTAACAAGGGAGCTGCCTACTGGCTTA
Organism: uncultured Eubacteriales bacterium; assembly: GCA_902495025.1. Taxonomy (GTDB): domain Bacteria; phylum Bacillota; class Clostridia; order Lachnospirales; family CAG-274; genus CALWRD01. Next base: position 4,361 of record CABUWB010000195.1, on the reverse strand, counting down.
ACCCTGTTGTAAAGTTTTTGGGACCTATCCCATCTACCGCATGGATACCGCTTGTGCTTGTGGTGTTCCCCGATACGGTATCGGCAAGCAGCTTTCTTATAGCTCTTGCGGTGTGGTTCCCCACAACGCTTATGACAAGCAACGGTATACAGAATATCGCAAATTCATTTTTTGAGGTATCCGAAACCCTCGGTGCAAAAACCTTCTACAAAATATTTAAGGTTGGCGTACCTGCGGCAATGCCAAGTATATTTATAGGTATATTCAACGGTACCTGCTCCGCCTTTATTACACTTATGACAGCGGAGATGATTGGTGCAAAGTACGGCATAGGCTGGTACATAAACTGGCAGAAGGAAATGATGTGCTATGCAAACGTGTATGCAGGTCTTATAGTTATAGCGGTAACCTTTTCGGTGCTTATAACCCTGCTCTTTAAGGTAAAGGATAAACTGCTTGTATGGCAAAAGGGAGTGATAAAATGGTAAACGGAGAAATAAAGGTAAGCGGCGTTGTAAAGCGCTTTACTCAGCCCGACGGCGGCACTGTAACAGCTCTTAACGGTGTAAACCTTGATGTGGAGGCAGGCAGCTTTGTATCGTTCATAGGACCCTCTGGCTGCGGCAAGTCAACACTTTTAAGGCTGATTGCGGGGCTTGATAAGCCTACGGAGGGCACGCTAACGCTTGACGGTGAGGAGATTACACGCCCAAGCTATGAAAGAGGACTGGTTTTTCAAAATCCAACGCTGTTTTCGTGGCTGACTATATATGACAACATAGCCTTTTCGCTCAAAGCGAGGGGGATTTATAAAGAAAACAAAAATCTTGTAAACGAGTATCTGGAGCTTGTTGGCTTAAAGGATTTTGCATCGGCATATCCTCACCAGCTTTCGGGCGGCATGGCGCAGAGGGCATCAATAGCCAGGGCGCTTGTGGGACACCCCAAGGTGCTGCTGCTTGATGAGCCGTTAGGTGCGCTTGACGCTTTCGCCCGTATGAATATGCAGGACGAAATACTGCGCATACGCAGTGAAAAAAATATGACAATGATAATGGTAACGCATGATGTTGACGAGGCAATTTATCTGTCGGATAAAATTGTGGTAATGTCACCAAGGCCTGCAAAAATAGAGGAAATAATTGATGTTGGTCTTTACGGACAGCGTGCAAGAAATAACCCCGAGTTTTTACGTCTGCGCTCAGAGATACTTGAGGTACTGCACTATGCAGGCAAGGTTGAAGAGCCTGATTATTATATTTAAGGAGAATATATTATTATGAAATTGAAAAAAGTTATAAGCATTTTAACAGCGGCAGCACTTACAGTAACGGGTTTGTCCGGCTGTAACAGCTCAGATAATACAAGCACAAATATAAGCGCTTCTGTAAATACAGAAGATGATTTTGTTTTAAAAATCGGCTATGGCGGAGGACTTTGCGAAGCACCACTGCACATTGCCGCACAAAACGGATATTTTGAAGAAGAGGGACTTAAATTTGAGATGGTCAGAGTGGATGCGGCAGAAACAGTTTCTGCAGTAGGCTCAGGCAAGCTGGACGCAGGCTTTGGAATGATTGCCAAATTTTTGCCGCCAATTGAAAACGGCTTGCCAATACGCCTTACAGCAGGCATTGATAAGGGCTGTACCAAGGTTTTAGTAAAGGCTGATTCTGGAATAAACAGTGTTGAAGATTTAAAGGGTAAAAAGCTTGGTGTACCGGGACTTGCTGCTGCGCCATCTATTATTCTTAAACGTTCGCTTACAAAGGCAGGCATTGACATTTCGCCCGAAAGCGGTCAGGTTGAATGGGCTGTATTTAATATGGGTGATTTACCTGCTGCACTTAATAACAATGCCATTGATGCAGCTGGTATGGCTGACCCTGCCAGCAGTCTTGCTAAAAAGGAATATGGCTTTAAATACCTTATTGATACCGCAACAGACCCCGATTACAAGGACGAATACTGCTGTTCAATTTTCGTAACAGAGGACGTTATAAAAAATCATCCCGAGGCAGCCGAAAAATTTACAAGGGCAGTAATGAAGGCAAGCCTCTGGGTAAAGGATAATGTTGAAGAGGCAACAAAAATACAGGTTGAAAATAACTGGGTCGCAGGTGACAGTGAGTTTAACGCAGACATATTGGCTGATTATGATTTCAATCCATCAGTACAGGGGGGATATGATGCATTAAAGGCTGTAGTTCCCGAGCTGCAGAAAATTGACCTGCTTAAGCAGGACACAGATGTTGATGCTTTTGTCGATAAATCCTACTATTTTATCGACGGTCTTACAGATGAAGAAGTTTATGCAGAATATGAAAAATCAAAAGCCGATAAATAAAGGATATTAGGAGGATATATTATGAAATTCAGAAACTTATCAAAGGTATGTACGGCAGCGGTGCTTGCGTTTGCACTGCTCACAGGCTGTGCGGGCGGAGCTGCACAGACATCGGAGGGAGAGGGAGTAGCTGCAGATACATCGGCAGCTGAAAGTGACGATTACGTGCTTAAAATAGCATACAACAACTCACTTTGTGAGGCACCTATACAGATGGGTGTTGAAAAGGGCTTTTTTGAGCAGGAGGGCATTAAGTTTGAGATGGTAAAGGTTGACGCTGCTCACATGCCAGAGGCAATAGGCTCGGGTCAGATTGATGCAGGCTTTGGTCTTTTAGGCAAGTATTTACAGCCTGTGGATAACGGACTTGACATAAAGATTACCGCAGGTATACATACAGGATGTATAAAGGTGCTTGTGCCACAGGACTCCGATATTAAGTCCGTTGCTGATTTAAAGGGTAAAAAGGTAGGCACAACAGGTCTTGGTGCGGCTGCACCTACAATTATTACAAGGCGTTCACTGTATCATGCAGGGCTTAACGCCGCACCCGATAACTGCGATGTAGAGTTTGTGGTATACAGCGGCAGCGACCTTGCACAGGCACTTGCAAACGGTGCTGTTGACGCAATAGCAAACGGCGACCCACAGGCGTCAATTGCTGAGAAGGAGTACAATTTAAGACCTATTATAGATACCGCAACAGATGATGAGTACAAGGACGAATACTGCTGCATCAGCTTTGTAACAGGCAAGCTTGCACAGGAACACCCAGAGCTTGCGGATAAATTTACAACTGCAATTATGAAGGCTTCTCAGTGGGTTGAGGAAAATAAGGACGAAACCGCAAAAATACAGGTTGAAAAGGAGTGGGTTTCAGGCGACCCAGAGTTTAATGCGTCAGTTCTTAAAAATTACAGCTACAAGCCATCGGTAAACGGCGGCTACGAGGCGTTAAAGGTTACAGTGCCTGATTTACAGGCGATAGGTCTTATCAACAAGGACAGAGACCCCGAGGAATTTATCGACTCCATTGTCTATAAATCGGATAACCTTAAGGATATAGAAACAGAGGACACAACACAGGCTGTTACAGAGGACTGCTGTGAAACCACAACAAATGACTGCTGCGAAACAACAAGCAAGGCTGTTGTTGCGGACTGCTGCAGCTGATATAAGGAGGAATTGTAAATGAGTGAAGAAAAGAATGTATCAAGATGTTTTACCTGTGCCGACTGTCGTGTAAAGGCGTGTATGAATAAGGAGGAGGACAAATATCCGTCATTCTGCCTTACAACCTCGGTTGACAAGGACCTGCTTGAAAGTGCCAAGCAGCTTTACCTTAACGATGAAATAAATCACCGCCTTGCGCTTGTGGGTGCAGAGGTTGAGGGTCAGTTTTACGGCAAATATACCAGAGTGCAGGAAACGGTTGAGTTTATCAAGCGCTACGGTGCAAAAAAGGTAGGTATTGCAACCTGTGTAGGTCTGCTTAACGAGGCAGGTATATTTGCATCAATTTTAAGAAAGCATAATATTGATTATTATGCAGTAGGCTGCAAAATAGGTGCGGTTGAAAAGTCGGAGATAGGCATACCCAAGGAAAATACACTTACCAAGGGTGAAAAGTACGAGTCTATGTGTAACCCTATTATGCAGGCAAAGGTGCTTAACGCACAAAAAACCGACCTTAATATTCTTATAGGTCTGTGTGTCGGTCATGATTCACTTTTTATAAGACATTCAGAGGCGCCTGTTACCGTACTTATTGTAAAGGACAGAGTTACGGGACATAACCCAGCCGTACCTCTTTACACCTGCAACAGTATTTACAGTAAGATATAAGGAAACACTGATTAATTAATCTTTTACAGTTTTGGTACGTGAGCTTTTGTGGTTACAAAAGCTCATCCCATAGGGATTTGGATTTATATTATAAATCCAAACGTTCCCTATACCTTCCTCAAACTCCCTTAACGCAGCAAGGTTCAAATTTTACTTGTAAAATTTGAAG
>CABUWB010000194.1 GCA_902495025.1 uncultured Eubacteriales bacterium | reverse complement strand
AGAACAAACCGCAATTGTTGACGGGCGGCAGGTTGCCGCCCCTACGATTAATTCATAAGGTATTAATTGAATGTTAGGTTGTTAATATTACTGCGTTAAACTCTAATTTAAAAAAATAATTACACAGGTGAAAACCATGGAAAACAAAAATATAATCATAAGAGGAGCAAAGGAAAACAACTTAAAAAACGTAGATGTTGAGATACCACGCAATTCGCTTGTCGTTTTTACGGGTGTAAGCGGCTCGGGCAAGTCAAGCCTTGCCTTTGACACCATTTATGCCGAGGGTCAGCGCAGATACGTTGAAAGCCTTTCCTCCTATGCAAGAATGTTCTTAGGTCAGATGGACAAGCCCGATGTTGAAAGCATTGACGGACTTTCACCCGCAATATCCATTGACCAGAAAACAACCAACAACAACCCACGCTCAACCGTAGGCACCGTTACTGAAATTTACGACTATATGCGTCTGCTTTTTGCACGCATAGGCACACCGCACTGTCCGAAATGCGGCAAGATTATACAAAAGCAGACGGTAGACCAGATTGTAGATAAAATACTGGAAATGCCGCAGGGTACCAAAATACAGCTCCTTGCGCCCGTTGTAAGGGGCAGAAAGGGCGAGCATGCCAAGCTTTTGGAGGACGCAAAGCGCAGCGGCTATGTACGTGTGCGTGTTGACGGCAGCATTTACGATTTAAGCGAGGAAATAAAGCTTGACAAAAACAAAAAGCATAACATAGAAATTATAGTTGACCGTCTTGTGGTAAAGCCCGAGATACAGCAGAGATTGTCAGGCTCAATAGACACCGTTTCGGCACTGTCGGGCGGTCTGCTCATAGTTGACGTAATAGGCGGCGAGGAAATCACCTTCAGCCAGAGCTTTGCCTGCCCCGACTGCGGCATAAGCATTGAGGAGATTGAGCCGAGAATGTTCTCGTTCAACAATCCCTCGGGTGCGTGTCCCGACTGTACGGGTATAGGCGTTAAGCTGATTTTTGACGAGGATTTGATTGTGCCAAACAAGGATCTAAGCATTAAAGAGGGCGCAATATGCGTAAACGGCTGGAACTCCATAGGCACTGACGGCTCAATGAGCAACTCACTGCTCACTGCCGTTTCAGAGAAATACGGCTTTTCAATGGATACTCCATATAAGGATTTGTCCGCCGATATAAGAAAGGTACTTATGTACGGCGACAACGAGGTTATAGACATTGCCTACCAGAGTGCAGGCAAAACCAAATATTACCCTTACCGCTTTGAGGGCATTATAAACAACCTTATGCGCCGTTACAGTGAAAACAGCAACGATTACTCCAAGCAGGAGGAATACGAGCAGTATATGACAAATATTACCTGTCCCACCTGCAAGGGCAAGCGTCTGAAGCCCGAAATACTTGCCGTTACGGTAGGTAACAAGAGTATATCCGATGTAACGGAAATGTCGGTTAAAAATATAATTAAGTTTTTTGATAATTTAGAGCTGACCGAAAGACAGCTTGCAATCGGTGATGCAATTTTAAAAGAAATTAAAGCAAGGCTTAACTTTTTATCCTCGGTTGGTCTTGACTATCTCACCCTCTCGAGGACAGCGGGTACGCTTTCGGGTGGTGAGTCACAGCGAATAAGGCTTGCAACACAGATAGGCTCGGGACTTATGGGCGTGCTTTATATACTCGATGAGCCCAGTATAGGTTTGCACCAGAGGGACAATGACAAGCTGCTTGCAACCCTCCGCCACTTACAAACCCTCGGCAATACTCTTATTGTCGTTGAGCATGACGAGGATACAATGCGTTCTGCTGACTATATTGTTGATGTAGGGCCTTATGCGGGCGCACATGGCGGCGAAATTGTTTACAGCGGCACTCCCGAGGGCATTTTAAGCTGTGAGCGTTCCATCACAGGTGCATTTTTAAGCGGACGTGAAAAAATAGAAGTGCCTGCAAAGCGCAGGGAGGGCAACGGTAATTTCCTTACAATAAAAGGTGCGTGCGAAAACAACCTTAAAAATGTTGACGTAACCCTGCCGCTTGGCACCTTTATATGTGTTACGGGCGTAAGCGGCTCGGGCAAAAGCTCGCTTGTAAACCAGGTGCTTTACAAATATCTTGCCAAGCAACTCAACAGGGCTAAAACCCGCCCCGGCAAATGCAATGAAATAACAGGGCTTGAAAATCTTGACAAGGTAATTGCCATTGACCAGAGTCCTATCGGCAGAACACCACGCTCAAACCCTGCCACCTATACGGGTCTTTTTGATATGATAAGGGATATTTTTGCACAGACACCCGAGGCTAAAATGCGAGGCTTTAACAAGGGACGCTTCAGCTTTAACGCAAAGGGCGGCCGCTGTGAGGCGTGTGCAGGCGACGGTATAATTAAAATAGAAATGCACTTTCTGCCCGATATATTTGTACCCTGTGAGGTATGCAGCGGCAAACGCTACAACAGGGAAACCTTAGAGGTAAAATACAAGGGCAAAACCATAAGTGATGTGCTTGACATGACAGTTGACGAGGCGCTTGAATTTTTTGAAAACCTGCCACGCATAAAGGCAAAGCTGGAAACCATAAAGGCGGTAGGACTTGGATATGTTAAGCTCGGTCAAAGCTCCACCACCCTTTCGGGCGGCGAGGCGCAGAGGGTTAAGCTTGCAACGGAGCTTAGCAAGCGCAGCACAGGCAAAACGATATATGTGCTTGACGAACCTACAACAGGTCTGCACAGCTACGACGTGCGCAAGCTTATTGACATTATACAGCGCCTTACTGACAGCGGCAACACAGTTGTTGTAATTGAGCATAACCTTGACGTAATTAAAACCGCAGATTATATTATCGATTTGGGGCCGGAGGGCGGCGACGGCGGCGGTACCATTGTGGCAACAGGTACTCCCGAGGATATATGCCGCAGCAGAAAGTCCTATACAGGTAAATATTTAAAAAAAATGTTGAAATAATAAGGAGATAACTATGAAAAAGGCTGTACCCGAGTTTATACAGGCAAAAAGAGATTTAATGCAGTATTTTGGCTGCAATGACGACTTTTATATCAAAACCGCAACAAATGATACCTGGTATATACGTGAGCTTGAGGGAACTTATTTTGTCGGCTACGGCAAAAAGGACGAAAAGGCAAGCGAGGCTGTTGTTGTAAGACGTGACGGCGAGCCTTATATAATTGAAAAGGACGCCTACACAATGGTTGTTTGCATTGAATGTGTTAAAATTGCACTGGTGCTGAAAAATGAAAATAAATTATAATTTTCGGGCGGATATGGAATCCGCCCCTACTAATCGTTTATGTTTTAAATTATTTGCAGCATTTTTCCTCACTGCTTCACTTTTAGGCTGTGCGCCAAAGGCAGAGGAAAAAACGGTGCAGACTTACGCAATGAATACCGTTATGAGCCTTACCGCCTGCGGTGATAATGCAGATGCGGCGCTAAATGCAGCAGTTGATGAGATAAACAGCGTTGACAGGAGAATGCAGCGCAGCAATCCCGAGGGCGAAATTTATAAGCTCAACAGTGAAAAAAGCGCAGAGCTTTCACAGGATACCGCTGAAATTATAAGTACCTCACTTGACATAGCGGATAAAACCGACGGTGCATTTGACATTACCATTGCGCCTGTTATGGATTTGTGGGGCTTTTACGGACAGAACTATCATCTGCCAGATAAGGACGAGCTGACTGCCGCCCTTGCCGATGTAGACTATAAAATGGTAAGCATTGACGGCACAAGCGCAAAACTTGACGGTAATATCAGCATTGACCTTGGCGGTATTGCAAAGGGCTATACCTCCGACAGGCTTATTAAGCTGTTTAAGGAAAACGGCATTACCTCCGCAATTGTTACACTTGGCGGCAATGTGCAGACGCTCGGCACTAAAAGCGACGGCAGCAAATGGCGTGTAGGCATACAAAACCCCGATGACAGCGGCAGCTATATCGGCATTGTCAGCCTTGAAAATATGGCGGCTGTTACCTCGGGCGGCTACCAGCGTTATTTTGAACAGGACGGCATAAAATACCACCATATTATTGACCCCGAAACAGGTTATCCTGCCGATAGCGGCGTTAAATCCGTAACCATTGTATGCGAAAACGGCACCCTTGCCGACGGTCTTTCCACCTCGCTTTTTGTAATGGGGCTTGATAAGTCCGCCGAGCTGTGGAAAAGCGGCTGCTATGACTTTGGCTTTGTCATTCAGACCGATGATAATAAAATTTATGTTACCGAGGATATTGAGGATATTTTTGAAAGTGATTATGACGTGAGTGTTGTGAGAAGAAATTGAGTTGATTAAATTAGAGTTTATCTGCCTGTCGGCAGTGAACAAAATGCTCGCATTTTGTTCAGTTTGGCAGCGGAAGAAACTACCACTCAGGACTTTTTGCTTTCAGCAAAAAGCGGCTTTGCCGCCGCATATCTCTTGCGGTCCATTCCCCGTGCTGTTCTGTTGCTTTGCAACAGCCATCACGAGTTTCAGT
>CABUWB010000193.1 GCA_902495025.1 uncultured Eubacteriales bacterium | reverse complement strand
GGCGGTAAGAATGAGCCTGAGAAGATTGCAGAAATTGTAAGCGGCGTTGCTGAGGGTTGCCGCCAGTCAGGTTGCTCACTTATCGGTGGTGAAACTGCTGAAATGCCTGGCTTCTATCCTGTTGATGAATATGACCTTGCGGGCTTTACAGTAGGTATTATGGATAAGAAAAAGGCTATTGACGGCAGCAGAATTAAAGCAGGTGATGTGCTTATTGGTATTGCGTCGAGCGGTATCCACTCAAACGGCTATTCACTTGTAAGAAAGGTGTTTAACCCAACCGAAAAGGGTCTTAGTGAATACATAGAAAAACTCGGTTCAACACTCGGTGAGGCACTTTTAACACCTACCAAAATTTATGTTAAGCCTGTGCTTGACCTTATCAGCAAGGTTGATGTAAAGGGTCTCAGCCACGTTACAGGCGGCGGTTTTATTGAAAATATTCCACGTATGATGCCTGAGGGCACAAAGGTTAATATTGAGGAGGGTACATGGCCTGTTCTGCCTATATTTGAGCTTTTACAGCAGCTTGGTAATGTTGAGAGAATGAGTATGTACAATACCTTTAATATGGGTATCGGTATGGTTGCGGCTGTATCGGCGCAGGACGCTGACAAGGCAATTGCTGTTTTAGAGGAAAACGGCGAAAAGGCTTATAAGATTGGCTATGTAACAGAGGGCAGCGGTATCGAGATTAAATTACAGTAAAAGCGGAGGTTTGCAATGCTAAAAATTGGTGCGCTTGTCAGCGGCGGCGGTACTAACCTTCAGGCTATTATGGACGCCATTGACAGGGATAATATAGATGCACAGGTTGTGTGTGTTGTAAGCAGCAAGGAGGGAGCTTATGCTCTTGAAAGGGCTGCCGCAAGGAATATAGAAACTGCAGTTATGCGTAAAAAGGACTATGCAACAGCGGACGAATATGATACCGCACTTGCTGATTACTTTGAGGCGAGAGGTGTTGACCTTGTTGTATACGCAGGCTTTATGATTATTTTAGGTGAAAAATTTGTAAGCAGATTTGAAAATAAAATGATTAATATTCACCCTGCACTTATACCAAGCTTTTGCGGAAAGGGCTTTTACGGTCTGCACGTACACGAGGCAGCTTTAAAGGCAGGCGTTAAGGTTACGGGTGCAACGGTGCATTTTGTAACGGCAGAGTGCGACGCAGGCCCTATCATTCTGCAAAAGGCTGTTGATGTGCTTGATGATGATACGCCAGAAACACTGCAAAAAAGAGTTATGGAACAGGCAGAGTGGATAATTTATCCCGAGGCTGTAAGGCTTTTTGCGGAAAACAGGCTTGAAATAGTTGACGGTATTGTAAAAAGGAGATAAATAATATGAAGGTTTTAGTTGTAGGCAGCGGTGGCAGAGAGCATACCATTTGCTGGAAGCTTGCCCAGAGCCCTAAGGTTGATAAAATTTACTGTGCTCCCGGTAATGCGGGTATTGGTGAAATAGCGGAGCTTGTGCCTATTGGCGCAATGGAGCTTGATAAGCTTGTTGATTTTGCAAAGGCAAATGCAATCGATTTAACAGTTATCGGTATGGACGACCCTCTTGTTGCAGGTGTTGTTGATAAGTTTGAGGCAGCGGGTCTGCGTGTATTTGGCCCAAGGGCTAATGCAGCTATTATTGAGGGCAGCAAGGCATTCAGTAAGGAGCTTATGAAAAAGTACAATATCCCTACTGCAGCTTATGAAACCTTTGAGGATTGTGACAAGGCACTTGAATATGTTAAGGCTGGCTCATTCCCTGTTGTTTTAAAGGCTGACGGTCTTGCACTTGGCAAGGGTGTGCTTATCTGTAAAACCTTGGAGGAAGCACAGGAGGGTCTTAATACCCTTATGGTTGATAAAAAGTTTGGTGCAAGCGGCTCTAAAGTAGTTATTGAGGAATTTTTAACAGGCCCTGAGGTTTCCGTTCTTTCCTTCTGTGACGGCAATACAGTTGTGCCTATGGTTTCCGCACAGGACCATAAGAGAGCGTACGATAATGATGAGGGACTTAATACAGGCGGTATGGGTACTTTCTCGCCAAGCAGAATTTACACAGAGGATATTGCCGCAGAGTGTATGGAAACTATCTTTAAACCAACCGTAGCAGCGCTTAATGCAGAGGGCAGACAGTTTAAGGGCATAATTTACTTTGGTCTTATGCTCACAAGCAAAGGCCCTAAGGTAATTGAATATAATGCACGCTTTGGCGACCCCGAAACACAGGTTATTCTGCCAAGGCTTAAAAGCGACCTTTGCGAGATTTTTGAAGCGTGTATTGACGGTACACTTGATAAGCTCAATGTAGAGTGGTACGATAATGCGGCTTGCTGTGTTGTACTGGCAAGCGGCGGCTATCCCGAAAGCTATACAAAGGGCTATGAGATTAAGGGACTTGACGAGGCTAAAAAGGCTGAAAATATTACCGTATTCCACGCAGGTACAGCACTTAAGGACGGTAAGTTTGTTACAAACGGCGGTCGTGTGCTTGGTATCACAGGCGTTGGTAAGGATTTGGACGAGGCAATTAAAATTGCTTATGAAGGAGTAAAAATTGTTACCTTTGAGAATGTCCATTACAGACATGATATTGGTATTAAAAAGTATTGATTATAGGGCTGCTCTTGAGAGGGCAGCCATTTTTAAATTTTTTTGAGGAGGATATAAGGTGGGGATATTAGATTTATTTAGCAGAGGGAAAAATGAAAAGATTTTTGTTATGCTGAATATTAACGGACGTTTTTCTCAGCAGTCAAAAGAAAGAAATTATGATAAGCCCCTTGGCAATGTGTTTAAAAAATATAATTTGGGTGAGATTACGGGTGGTGGCATATATTTTGCTGATAATGGAGAGCCTAATGCCTGCGATATTGAAATTGAATTGAAAAGGTGTTATAAGGATACGCTTATTTCTTTTCTGCAAGAGCTGGAGACGTTTCCCAAGGGCAGCAGCATTGTATTCGAGGATGAAAAGCTAGAAATCGGTAATCTAGAGGGTGTCGCTGTTTATCTGAACGACAGTACCTTAAAATCCGAGGAATATGCAAGTTGTGATATAAACGAACTTGTAAAAAAATTTGACAGTGCTATGGGAGATTGTTATTTATGCTGGAGTGGATGGGAAGGCAGTATGGGAACTGCATTGTATTTTTATGGCAAAAGCTATGATGAGATGAAAGAAAAAATGATGCCTGTTATAAATACGTATCCTCTTTGCAAACAATGTAAAATAGAAAAAATTTGTTGATACAATCTGAGGTTAGTCATTATTTATCCTTTTAACAGGTTTTGAATGAGTTTATTAGGAAATTTGGCATAAGGAGGTATACTATGGGCAATATTTTATACATCAATGCAAATATAAGGGAAAATTCACGTACACGTATTCTGGCGGAAACGGTACTTAAAAGTTTTGGCGGTGATGTAACCGAGGTCTGCATTGCAGGCAGTGATATAAAGCCGCTTAATGCGGATACACTTGCTTTAAGGGACAGACTTATTTCCGAGGGCGATTATTCACACGATATTTTCAAATATGCAAGAGCTTTTGCAAAGGCTGATGAAATTGTGCTTTCAGCACCATACTGGGACTTATCCTTTCCTTCGGTTGTTAAAATATATTTTGAGCTTGTAACGGTGCTTGGCCTTACCTTTACCTATACGCCGCAGGGCATACCAAAGGGACTTTGCAGGGCAAAAAGACTTATCTACGTAACAACGGCTGGCGGCCCTGTTATGGAGTATAATATGGGCTATGACTATGTAAAAGCACTTGCCGGGCTTTATTACGGCATACCCGAGGTTATTTGCTTTAAGGCTGAAAATCTTGATGTTTACGGTGCAGATGTCGAGAGCATTATAAATAAGACAATCGAAGAAATTAAAGCTGCATTATAATTTTACGGAGGACTTATGGATTTACATTCAATTTTAAAGCAGGTGGAAAAGCCTGCGAGATACATTGGCAGTGAAATTAATATGGTTGAAAAAAATCCTGCCGAGGTTGATACAAGGATAGCGTTCTGTTTTCCCGATACCTACGAGGTAGGTATGAGCCATTTGGGTTTACAGATTTTATATTTCTTTTTCAACCGTAGAGAGGATACCTATTGCGAAAGGTGTTTTGCTCCATGGTACGATATGGAGGAAAAAATGAGGGAGAACAATATTCCCTTATTCGCTCTTGAAACGGGCGCCCCTGTTAAGAGCTTTGATTTTGTAATGTTTACCTTACAGTACGAAATGAGCTACACTAACATTATCAATATGCTTGACCTTGCGGGTATACCTCTCTACGCAAGGGACAGGGGTGAGGACGACCCTATAATTATAGGCGGCGGTCCCTGTGCCTACAATCCCGAGCCTTTGGCAGATTTTTTTGATATCTTCTACATTGGCGAGGGTGAGGTCAGCTATGATGAATTTCTGGATATGTACAGGGATCATAAAAAGGCGGGTGGCACAAAGGATGAGTTTTTACAGAAGGCTCTTAAAATTGCGGGCATTTACGTACCAAAGTTTTATGATGTAAACTATAAGGAAAACGG
>CABUWB010000192.1 GCA_902495025.1 uncultured Eubacteriales bacterium | reverse complement strand
TTGCGCCCGAGCCGTACATATAATCATCCCCGCTGCCGTACTCATAGCTGTCATAGCCCTCGTATCCTTCGTAGCCTTCATAACCCTCATAACCTTCATAGCCTGTATCGCTGTTGTTATACATAGCATCAATCTGGTCATCAAGTGAAGATGATGGTGCAGTTTCCTCACTCGCCTTAACATCATCAGCTATTGATACAGTACGCTTATAAACATCAACACCGTCAATTATAAGGTCTATATCCATATAGGACGCACCCATGTCAACAAGCAGAATAACCTTGCCTGCAACAGACTCCTGGTTAATTGAAGCACTGCCCGATAAAAGCTTTGATATAACATTTCTGTGTACATCAAAGTTAGTAGGCTTAATATCTGATGAATTGATAACGTCCATATAGCTTGTTACAAGCTCCTTTGGTACGGCATAAGCCGAAAGCTTGTGGAGAGTTTTGTAATCAACAATCTCTGTACCGTTTGCAACATAGTCGGTATAATAGTCTGCCGTATTGCCAAAAACGGTTACGATTTCGTTTTCAATCAGCTTTTTGATTTTACCGCCCTTAACCGCAGGTACGGAAATTTCTCTTGCAACAATGTCAGAGCTGCGCACAACAACATTTGCCTCGCACTTGCTCATATTGTTTTTACCGATAAGGGCACGCAGAAATAGATTGAGGTCTGTCTGGCTTTTTATGTAGCCGTTTTCAATACAGCCGTCCGGTGTAGGCTCGATAATAACGTCCGACACTGACACTGTACCGTTTTTGTTTAAAGTGCCTCTTACAATTTTAATATTTTTACTTCCTATATCTACAGCAATAGTCTTACTGAGATTTTTTGAAGGATTTTTTGCATCCTTTGCCATAAATTTTCACACCTTTCTGAGTATTAACGTATTTAGCTATGTAATTGCTTATCCAACATTCTCATACATACCGAATACAGGCATCATAATACCTATAATAACAGTACCTACAATACCGCCGAGTACAACAATCATAACAGGCTCAAGCAGAGAAACCATCTTCTGGATAGCGTTATCTGCCTCAACATCGTAAAAGTCAGCAGTCTTTTCAAGAATCTCGTCAAGAGCACCTGACTCCTCACCTACATTAATCATTGTAACCATCATCTGTGGGAACAGCTCCGTTCTATGCAGCGCACCCGAGAGGGCACCACCCGAACGTATCTCATCAAGTACGCCCGACATCTTTTCTGTTACAACGGAGTTGTTAAGAACGTTGGTGGTAAGCTCAAGCGAGGTAATAAGTGACATACCGCTTGAAAATACCGAGTACATTGTACGGCAGAAATTAGCAGACATTACAACTGCATAAAGCTTGCCTACAACAGGTGTGAAAAGGCAGAGCCTGTCAAACAGACTTCTTACCATTTTTGTATTTTTAAACACACCGAAAACGATAACAAGCACTACTATAAAGCCGATTATAAAAGGCCAGTATTTCTGTGCACCGTTGGACATTGTCATAAGCACTTTTGTCAGCGCGGGCAAATCCTCAGGGTCGCCAAACATACCCATAAGGTTTGGCATAACAAAGATGAAAAGACCCATAACAACGGAGAAACCTACTACAAGAAGAAGAATAGGGTAAACCATTGCCGATGAAACCTTGTTTTTCAGTTTCATCTGCTTTTCATAATGCTGTGAAAGACGCTCCATAATCTGGTCAATGGAACCTGACATTTCACCCGCCTCAACCATACTTACCATAAAGTTAGGGAAAGCACCGTCGGTACTTGCAAGCGCCTTTGAAAGGCTCTTACCAACCTGAACCTGCTCATAAACCTTCAGCAGGATATTTTTAAGTTTTTCCTTTTCCTGCTGCTGGTAGAGTACGTCAAGACTTTTTACAATGGTGATACCTGAGTTAAGCATGGTTGCAAACTGCTTACATAAAATAGCCAAGTCCTTCATGCTGATAGCATTTGCATTTGCCTTGGAGCCTGTATCACTTTCAACAATTTCCTTTACGGAAAGAGCATATTCGCCCTTTTGTTTTAATACGGCGTTAAATTCCGCCATATTGGTAGCAAAAATAGTATCCTTAACATTTTTTCCTTCTGCATCAACCGCAGTGTACTTATATTTTGGCATACCATCCCCCCTTAGTTAATATTATGAGTTTTGCAATTTTGCTTTATTTATTTTAACATATAAACGATAAAAAGTACATAATAAATTTGCTTTTTCTTAATTTTTTTGCAAAAAATTTAAAAATAGCCAAAAATCAAAGCTTTTTAGTTTAAATTTTAATTATAATTTAACAAAATAATCCTAGGCAGCAAATTTAATACTTATTTAGTATCCCTTTACATAAATCTGTACGGTTAATCAGAATTTCTCATTCATTGAATATTAATTCCAGCACCATCTCCGCCGTCATATTTCTTACATTTTCATTATCGCTGCAAAAGGTATTTTCAAGCTGCTCGTAATGGGTAAGATATTTTTCATCACGCAGACAATCAGGAAACCTCTCCATCCATTTCGGGTAATACCGTTTCATATAGCTTTCCGCAGCCGCAGCCGCCATGGAGTTTTTATCCCCCTGCGGTGTGTATGTACCTGAAAGCTGAACGCCGCAGGGACTTGAATGCAGCAGCACAAGGCTTTTATCCTCGCACTCACCTACACAGATATAAACGTGGGCGCAGCAGCCGCAGGAAGAGCTCATAATATCGCCTGCCCTATGTGTTTTCACCTCACTGCGTGGTATTCTTCTGCCAAGTCCCATTTCAGAGAGCCTTTTAACCACCTCGGTCGATTTGAAAACATAGCCCTGTCCGCTTCCGTTTTTTAATGTATTAAAAAGCACCCAGCCAACATAGCCCGAGCAGTCAAGCCCAAGATGTATAACGGACTTGTCCCTCTTATAATCGTAGCTGCG
Source organism: uncultured Eubacteriales bacterium (assembly GCA_902495025.1). Taxonomy (GTDB): domain Bacteria; phylum Bacillota; class Clostridia; order Lachnospirales; family CAG-274; genus CALWRD01. The sequence goes on along the minus strand of CABUWB010000192.1, from coordinate 1,647 downwards.
AAAATCATAATCCGCACCGCAGCTGTTTGCAAATGCCGACCATTTAGGGGAAAGCCCCATTGTAAGGCACTCCCTGCCCGCACCGTCATCAGCCTCATTCCAGCCGCCGCCATATATGTACATGGTCTTTCCAAGCGGCATTGCCGCTGTTTTTAGCATATCAAGTATACTGCTCATAAACTCACCTCACAATATTCTATGATATGCACAGGGCAAAAATACTTGTCCCACATTAAAAACCAAATACCGCCCTGTCAATTATGTGCATAATTTTAGGTCCGTCGGTAACAACCACCATATTTACACTCCTATCACCTATAACATAGGCAAACTCCGCAACACTTGGCGGAATTGCGATAAGCTTTGTGCCCTCGGGCATTCTGTTGCCGTAGCGCTGTGTATATATGATATAAGCTGCACCGTTTTTTATGTAAATTTCATTATTTTCGGCATTTACAAGGGTATACCATTTTTCAAGCCTTGCCAGCTTATCAAAAATAACCTCATTGATAGTGTCAACAGTCTTTTTATACCTTTCGGCAAGCTCCTCATCTTCCTTTTCAGCCTGTACAGCCTTGAACATAAGCTGGTTTGCACCGTAGCACAGCTCGTGTACAGCGGCATTGTCCCTTGCCCACTGCTCTGCATCCTCACCAAGCAGGGCGTCCACAACCTCGTCAGCACGCTCCTTGTAGAGTGCGTATGGGTTGGTAAAGTCCACAATGTGCATTGCATTAAAGCGTGGCTTGAACTTGCCGCCATTTGACTTAACAAGCTCCATTTCCTCCTTTGTCATGATAACCTGACCCTGACCGTCCATTTTATTAAGCTGCATAAAATAAGGCAGCTGGCAGCCAAAGCCGTTTTCATCATCAACATCAAAGTCTATTGCCGTAATGCCGATTGAAAGAGCATTTGCGCATATAACATCAATATTATTGATACTGTCAGACTTTTTGATTTCACCTATGGGATATACTCCGTCAACCACCATTGGGCGCTTTTCGGTAACGTATCTTTTAGCCTTTGCATAGTCCGAAAAAATAAGTATTACCCTCTGCTCCTCCTTTGGCATAAGCACCATAGGCACGCTGATACCTCTTTCAAAATCAGCCATACCCGCAGACAGGATAATATAAAGGCTCTCCGCCTCATAAAGCTCCTTCAGTCTTTTATCAACCGCCTCCTTGCTTGAAAGGTCAACCTTGACGGTAGGGATTTCCTCCCTATTACTTTCAGGCTGTGCCTTAACTGTTTCCTTTTCTTCCGCTGTATCTGCCTGCAACTCACTGCCACTTTTTTTCAGCTTATCAAAAATACCCATTTTATAACCTCCGTTACTTTATCTGATGTTACAATTATAACATATAACGCAAAATTTGTATATAAATAAAACAGGACTGCCGCTTTAAATTTGCGGCAGCCCCAAAAATCACCATATTCTTATTCTTGCATCCTCTGGCACATACATGCCGTCCCCTTCTTCAACACCGTAAGCCTCATAAAATTCATCGGTGTTTTTTACCACATAATTTACCCTTATGCTGTTTGGCGAATGTACGTCCTCATCAACATCGACATCAAGCACGTCCCTGCTTGTGGTATTCCTCATGGTATAGGCTTAGCTTTCAAAAAACTCTTTATAGT
>CABUWB010000191.1 GCA_902495025.1 uncultured Eubacteriales bacterium | reverse complement strand
GTTATAGTAATAGAGGTTTACCTCCATAAGCCCCTCGCTTTTTTTAACGTAGCCCATGTAGGCAAAAAGACCGATAAGGGCAATTGCCGCAAATGCCGCAAGCAGACCCGCAATAACTATTTTTTTAACTTTCATTTATCCACCGGTCCTTTCTCAGCCTTCGGCATGCTTAATTGGCAGCCTTACAATAAAGGTTGCGCCGTTGCCCTCGCTGCTGACAATTTTAATACTGCCGTTGTGCAGCATAACCGTAGAGTGCGTAATTGCAAGACCAAGACCCGTACCGCCCGTTTCCCTGTCCCTTGTTTTATCCACACGATAGAAACGCTTGAATACCTTGCCCTGCTCCTCCTCGCTAAGACCTATACCCGTATCCTGAACGGTGATAAACACGTTCTGGTGGTCACCGTCAATTGTAACCTTAACCATACCGTCGTCAGGCGTATACTTAATGCCGTTTTCAATAAGGTTTGATACAGCAAGCGACAGCTTCATTTCGTCCGCCTCAATAGTCATATCCTTATTGGACTCATAAAGCAGCTCAATATTTTTCTTTTCCGCAAGAGGATAAAGACGTTTCATAATATCCTGAATCATCTTGTTTACATCGGTTTCCTTAATATTGAGCGCCGCCTCCCTGTGGTCAAGCTTAACAAGGGCAAGCAGGTCGTTTACGATATTTGTCATTCTGTCAACCTCGGAGTTAATATCCTGCAAAAACTCCCTGTACATCTCGGTAGGCATCTCCTCCTGCAGGAGTATAGACTCGCTCAATACCTTAATTGAGCTAAGCGGTGTTTTAAGCTCGTGCGACACGTTTGATACAAACTCCTGACGGGAGCTTTCCACCTGTTCAAGCTGTTCTGTCATATTGTTGATTGCATCGGCAATTTCGGTATACTCGTTTTTGCCGCCAAGCTCAATACGCTGGTGTAGCTGACCCTCGGAAATTTTTTGAATCGTTTCAAGTATATTTTTAAGCGGTGCAAGTATAAGCTGTGATACAAAAAACACTATAAACGCAACCACAATACTTATAACAACAGTAAGAATAAGCCATTTGAGGTTGATTGCCTCAAGCAGCTCATAAATATCATTGAACGAGGATACAATCAGCACTGCGCCTATCTTTTCGGAAACATCGTTTTCAATATAGGCGGAGGCATAAATTGCCTGCTCGTCCCAGCGCAGATTGGCATCATCCTTACCGTCAAGCGCTTTAAGTATTTCGGGCACAATGTAAATTTTGCCAAGCGCCGTTTTGCTTGTATCCGCAACAACAACACCAGCACTGTTTACAACTATGATACGAAAATTCTCCTCACTGCTCTTTTCGTCCATTTCATACTCAAAGCTCTCCTTTTTTGCAGGGTCGGTAAGGTATTCAGCCTTTTGTATTGCGCCTGCAATTTTATTTGCCTGATAAAGCACCTCTTTTTCATTTGTATCGGCAAAGTAGCTTTTAAGCGTATCACTCATTGTAAAGGAGAACAAAAGCAGAGGTATGAAGCCGATAAAAAAGTAAATTATAAACAGCAGCCATTTAAGGCTCTGATACCATTTTAAACCCTTATCACTGGAAATAGTAACCAACCCCCCACTTAGTGTGTATATACTGAGGCTCGCTTGGCTTTTCCTCTATCTTTTCCCTCAGGCGCCTTACGTGTACGTCAACCGCCCTTGCATCACCGGGATAACCGTAGCCCCATATAGTGCTTAAAAGATTGTCCCTGCTGTACACCTTTCCCGGTGTTTCCATAAGCAGCTGCAAAAGGTCAAACTCCTTTGCGGTAAGGTTAATCTCCTTTCCGTCTATGCGGCAGCGCCTTGAATCAAGCTCCAGCTCCAGTCCCCTTATGCTTATAACGTTTTTCTTTGGCTCTTCCTTGACAACAGTCCTTACGCTGCGCCTTAAAATAGCCTTAATTCTCGCCTTAAGCTCCAGTATATTAAAGGGCTTTGTTATATAGTCGTCAGCACCGTATTCCAGCCCCATAATTTTATCCATATCCTCGCCCTTTGCAGTTACCATAATAATAGGCACGTTGGAAAACTCCCTTATCATCTGGCATACCTGAAGTCCGTCATACTTAGGCAGCATTACGTCAAGCAGAATAAGGTCGTACTTATTTGACTTGGCAAATTTAAGTGCCTCCTCGCCGTCATAGGCAGCGTCAACCTGCATACCGTCCTGCTCCAAGCTGAACTTAATACCCTTTACAATTAACTTTTCATCATCAACTACCAGAATTTTGCTTGCCATTTTTCTCCTCCTGTATCAGTAAATGGTGATATTGCCCTTTATTTTATCAAAAGTTGCCTCACCAATTCCGTCTGCTTCCTTTATTTCCTCTATAGATGTGTAATCGCCGTATTTCTCCCTGTATGCAATAATGTTACGGGCAAGTTTTTCCCCTATGCCGTCAAGTTTTTGCAGCTCGGCTTCATCGGCGGTATTTATATTAACAACCAGCCTTGTATCATCTGCCTGTGTATTTTCATCATTTATATTTTGTGCCAAATCTTCGTTTTTGTCAACCTTATCATTTATATTGCCGATAACAATTTTTTCGCCGTCCTTAAGGTGCTGTGCAAGATTTAAGCTTTCAATATCGGCATTTTGCGTAAAGCCGCCTGCCTCCTCAACAAGGTCCTTAAGGCGTGCGTCGGAGCTGATATTATATACATCGGGCTTTTCAACCTCGCCTGCAATATATACAACAACCGTTGATACTTCACTCTGTGCCTCTGTAACAGCAAAGCTGTCCTCATTAAATTCGTACAGGGTTTCACGCTCATCATTTTTTATTTTATAGCTGCTTATGGCAAAGCCTGCCAGACATATAACAGCGACAACAAACACCGTCAGCAGCTTTGACAAATTTGCCTTCATAGCAAACACCTCTTTGCACGCCCTCAAATATTACCCTTGAACTTATATGCGGTTTAGTGTTATAATAACATTTGAAAAATTTGTATTGTGAGGACGAATTATGTTTTTTAAGAAAACTCTCTTATATATTACCATACTTTCTATGGTGTTGACAAATGTTTTTACAACAACTTTTGCACAGCCCGAAACTACTACGGTACAGACTACTGAAACGGCGTCGGAAACAACCACAGCACAGATTAACAGCCCTGGCGGTCAGACACTTAATATCAATGCAGAGGCTTGTATACTTATCGATGCCGAGTCAGGCATTATATTATATGAAAAAAACGCACATGAAAAACTTTATCCCGCAAGCATAACCAAAATTATGACAACACTGCTTGCCTGTGAAAACGGCAATATGAGCGATACTGTAACGCACTCACACAATGCGGTATTCAACATAGGCCCCGGCAGCAGCCATATAGGTATGGACGAGGGTGAGCAGGTAGGTTTTGAGGACGCACTATACGGCATACTGCTTGAATCGGCAAACGAGGTATGTATGGCGGTTGCAGAGCATATAGACGGTACGGTTGAAAAGTTTGTGGAGCGTATGAACAGCAGGGCAAAGGAGCTTGGCTGCGAGGATACAAACTTTGCAAACCCACATGGCTTTCATGACCCCGAGCATTACACCACCTGCTATGATATGTCGCTTATAACAAAGGCTGCCGTACATAATGAGGAGTTTTTAAAGGTATTTTCAACGGTTGACCACGATATACCGCCTACAAACAAAAACACAACCCGCTATCTTCACAATAAGGATAAAATGATGAGGCCTACCTCGCCTTATTATTATGAATATATAATAGGCGGCAAAACAGGCTTTCACGACCAGGCATTAAACACACTTGTTACCTACGCAGGCAAGGACGATATTAAGCTTATATCCGTAGTTATGAAGGATAACGGCGCACCGCTCACCTACTCCGATACGGTAACGCTTATGGATTACGGCTTTTCACTTTATGAAAATAAAACTCTTGTTTCTTCTTCTGACTATACGGCGGAAATACCCGTTGTACAGCATTATAAGGACAAGACCTATGACTTAGGAACAGTATCGCTTAAGGCTGCCGACAATTACTCAGCAAAGGTACCTAATTTTATCGACTCGGCAAACATAACCTTAAAACCGCAGCTTGACGAGTATCTTCAGGCACCTGTTGAGGTAGGCTCAAAGGCAGGTACGCTTGATATTTACAGCGGAGATTATAAAATAGGCAGCACCGATATCGTTGCCGCAACAGGGGTTGACGCAGTACCTCAGAGCGAGCTTGAACATCAGGAAAAAATTGAAAACCTTAAAAAGCTCGCAATAAAATGTGCAAAAATAGGCGGTATTGTAATTGCCGCAGTTCTTATTATCATTCTTGCATTAAAGCTGTTCTTTGCTATACAGCATAAGCGCATAAGACGCCGCAGAAAGGTGTACAGCTACTCGGGCAAATATAAAAGTATGCCTAAGAACAGAAGCCGTAAAAAGGTAAAATATAAATTTAAAATTAAGTAAAATTAACGGGCTGTTGAATAAAATCAACCGCCCGTTGTTTTTATATGATAGAATATAAATTATTGTTTAGCGGTGTAAATTAACACCTCAACATTCAAATCAATAACGTATGGATTTACCGTAGGGGCGGCAACCT
>CABUWB010000190.1 GCA_902495025.1 uncultured Eubacteriales bacterium | reverse complement strand
GGATTCCATATCCGCCCTAATTTTAGCATATTATCATTGCTAACGGGCGGCAGGTTGCCGCCCCTACAATTTCAAATGTGGGTTTGTTAATTATGTCCGCTAAACTCTAATTTACCCCCATAAAAAGACAAAATATTCTCCCATAAGATGTTAAAATAGGGTATGATTTATTGAAATAATATTTTATTAATGTTATAATCAAAATATACAGCCCGATTATCGGGTATGGGAGGAATTAATATGGGTATCATAAACTGGCAGGAGGCGTTACTGCCTTACGAACAGGCGGTTGATGAAATTACCGCCAAGCTGAAAAGTCTTAAAAGGGAATTTAACGTATCGGGCAAGCACTCGCCAATTGAGCAGGTTGACGGACGTGTAAAAAGCATAGCAAGTATAATAGAAAAGGCGAACAGGCGCAATATACCTGTTGATAAGGTATTTGACGTACTGGAGGACATAGCAGGCATACGTGTAATATGCAAATTTGTTGAGGATATTGAAAAGGTGGTGGAGCTGCTGCGCATGCGAAACGGCGGTGATATGACCGTTATTGAGGAGGAGGACTACATAACCAACACAAAAAAAAGCGGCTACCGCAGCTATCATGTTACGGTGCTTTATCCCATAGTTACCTCAAAGGGCAGGCAGGAGCTTAAATGCGAAATACAGATACGTACCCTTGCGATGAATTTCTGGGCGACCATAGAGCACTCACTCAGATATAAATATGATGGAAATGTGCCAAAGGAGCTGCAGATAAGGCTGCAAAACTGTGCTGAGGCTGCCTTTCAGCTTGATAACGAAATGACCACCATTCGTGATGAAATGCTGCAGGTACAGCGCACCATACAGACAAGGGACTATATAGTAAACGAAATTGTAAATAACATACATAACCTTTATTTCCATGCAGGCGTGGAGAAGATGAACCAGTTTAACATGCGCTTTACCGAGCTTTGCCAGGAGGGCAATGTGGAAAAGCTGTCAAGCTTTAACAAGGAGCTTGAAACCATGGCTGAAATTTATAAGGTTAAGTATATGTAAGCGGAGGAAAAAACAATGGCGCTTTATGCTTTATCCGACACGCACCTTAGCTTTGCAAAGGACAAGCCTATGGATATTTTTGATGATATATGGAAAAATCATCCGCAAAAAATACGTGAAAACTGGCTTAACACAATAACCGACGAGGATACCGTTCTTCTGCCGGGGGATATTTCGTGGGCAATAAATTACAGGGAGCTGGAGCCTGATATGGATTTTCTGCTCTCCCTGCCCGGCAAAAAGATTATATCCCCGGGTAACCACGACTATTGGTGGAACTCTACACAGCGCCTTAACGAGCTTTACAAGGACAAGAATGCGGTTTTTGTTAAAAGCAGCTTTTATGCCTACGGTAATACTGCAATATGCGCCGCAAAGGGCTGGGTTTGTCCTAATGATACACGCTATACACCGCAGGATGAAAAGCTGTACGCAAGGGAAAAGGGCAGACTTAAAATGGCACTGGACAGTGCGGTAAATAATGGTTATAATGATATTATGGTTATGATGCACTTTCCGCCTACAAACGATAAGCATGAGGAAAGTGAATTTACCGCACTTTTAAAGCAGTACGGTGTTAAACGGGTGGTTTACGGACATCTGCACAGCAACCGCAGCTATGACGCAAGCTATAAGGGCGTTGTTGACGGCATAGAATATACCCTTGTTTCGTGCGATTATGTAAACTTTACACCCGTAAAAATTGAAGATTGATATGGAGGATTTAAAAATGGCAGAGAAAAACCCTGTTGTAACTTTTAAAATGGGAAACGGTGATATTATCAAGGCGGAGCTTTATCCCGAAATTGCACCTAATACGGTTAAAAACTTTATAAGCCTTATTAACCATGGCTTTTATGACGGACTTATTTTTCACAGAGTAATAAAGGGCTTTATGATTCAGGGCGGCGACCCCGAGGGTATCGGTATCGGTGGCCCCGGCTACTCCATCAAGGGTGAGTTTGCACAGAACGGCTTTAAAAATGATTTAAAGCATACCACAGGTGTGCTTTCCATGGCAAGAAGCATGCGCCCCGATTCCGCAGGCAGCCAGTTCTTTATAATGCACAAGGACGCACCTCACCTTGACGGCGCTTATGCGGCATTTGGCAAGGTTATTGAGGGTATGGATATTGTTGATAAAATTGCATCAGTGCCAACAGATTATCAGGATAAGCCTTTTGACGATGTTGTTATGGACAGCGTAAGCGTTGAGCAATTTGGCGTTATTTATGATGAGCCTGAAAAGTGCTGATTAAAAGGAATGTGATATTATGCTTGAATTACTTAACAGTCTGAAGGATAATCAGACTGTTGTCGCTGTATATGCCGATATAAACCGCCCCGATTTCTTTTCGGTAGGCTGTATATTGTCAGCCTGTGAGAATGGTGTGCTTATGAGCCATCTCGGTATAAGAGGTGAGTTTGACGGATATTCTGCCCAGCGTACAGATGCGGTTTACAGGGTGGAAACAGACAGCAGCTATATTGACAGGATTAAAAAATTAAGCGGATTAAAGGGTACGGTGCTTAAAAAGGACATTGACATTACCTCATCACCGTTTGAAAGTATTGTTAATTATGCGGTATCGTCAAGGCATATAGCCGCAATATCGATAGATGATGACATTGATGACATTGTGGGCTATATAGATAAATATGAGGGCGGCAAACTATATATAACACAGGTTTCGAAAAATGGTATTACTGACGGTAATACGGTTATTTACTTAGATGATGTACTGACTATAGTAGCCGAGGACGTGGATTGCACTGATTTGGAGCTGCTTAACAAAAATATAAAATAATTCATAAGTAATGCTTTGGGGATTGCGGTGCAGTCCCCTTTTTCTAATTTAAAATTAATGTTTCACTAATTACTGTTTAATATTGCTTTTGTATACTGTTGTAAAACGGAGGTGGACACTGTGAGTGAGGATAAAAAGTCAAAAATACTGGTGGTTGAGGATGAAATAAAGCTGGCACGTTTTGTGGAGCTTGAATTAAAGCATGAGGGCTACGAGGTAATGGTTGCAAATGACGGCAGGTCGGGTATTGAGTGCTTTGAAAAATGGCAGCCAGATGTTGTGCTGCTTGATTTAATGCTGCCCGAGATAAGCGGAATAGAGGTATGCAGGCGCATAAGGCGTGAGAGCGACGTACCCGTAATTATGCTTACGGCTAAGGGTGAAACCATGGATAAGGTTATAGGTCTTGACAGCGGTGCAGACGATTATATGACAAAGCCCTTTGCCATTGAGGAGCTGCTTGCAAGGCTGCGTGCCGCTTTAAGGCGCAAGGCTAAAAAAGACAGTGATGATGGACAGGTGCTTACCCTGAAAGAGCTTACAATTGACATAGCAAGGCATACCGTAAAATATGGTGATAATATGATAGAGCTTACCAAGCGTGAGTTTGAGCTGCTTGAATATCTTGTGCGCAACAAAAACATCGTTCTTACAAGGGACCAGATTTTAAACAAGGTATGGGGTTATGATTATATAGGTGAAACCAACGTGGTTGATGTTTATGTAAGGTATTTAAGAACAAAGATTGACGATAAGTACAATGTTAAGCTGATACATACAATAAGGGGTGTCGGTTACTATGCGAAAGATGATGAACAGGCTGATTAATGCCTTTAACAAAATACCCGTCAGCAAAAAGATAACGCTTATTTATTCGCTGTTTTTTCTTGTGCTGCTTGTAACGGTATCGTCCTTTATGCTTCTTAATGCGTGGATGTACTACGGCAGAATATCACGCAGCGAGCTGGAGGAAACTGCGGATAAAATAGTAAACCATATTGAGGAAAACGGTTACAGCGGCAGTGAAAATATTGAGCAGCTTAACCCAAACAAATATGTTAAGGTGGTAGTTACTGAAAGAAAGTCGGAGCAGCCGCCCACACCAAAGCCAAACCAAAGGCGTATGCGAAGCGATGTAAGCGAAAGTACAACGGAGAATACAAGCACAGGCGAGCCTGCTGCCGGTAGTAACCATGGCTTTCCACCGCCCGAGTTTGACCAGCACCAGGCTGCTGAGGATAACGACGATATGCACTTTAAAATGGGCGAGTTTAATAATCAGCATTATCTCTATGCAATGAGAATGGCACACTATGGGGATATGACATATTCCGTACAGGTGTTCAGGTCGCAGAACAGGGAAATGGAGGTAATGCGGTTTTTCATTATAATTTTTGTTGTTATTAATGCGGTGGCACTGCTGCTTTCCGTAGCAATAAGCAGGTTTATCAGCGTAAAAATGCTTAAGCCTGTGCGTGAGATGACAAAAACTGCCGAAAGCATTTCTGCAAAGGATTTAAGCAACAGGGTTGAGGTGCCTGAGGCAGACGATGAGCTAAGGGCGCTTGCCATTACCTTTAACAATATGTTTGACAGACTGGAGGACAGCTTTGAAAAGCAGAAACAGTTTGTATCGGACGCATCACACGAGCTGAGAACACCCATATCCGTTATACAGGGCTATGCAAACCTTATCGACAGGTGGGGCAAGAGTGATGAGGAGGTGCTTAATGAGTCCATTTCCT
>CABUWB010000189.1 GCA_902495025.1 uncultured Eubacteriales bacterium | reverse complement strand
TGCTTGGAGGTCATATCGGGATACATATCCTCCAGCTCCTGTGAGGTAATAAAGAATACCTGTGGAGTAATATTCTGTGTAAGCTGTGGAAAATCAGCCTTTACAAGCTCCTGTGCAAGGTAAAGGGCGTGTGCTATTTTACGCACTGTTTCCTCCAGAAATTCCTCTGTTCTCTGCTCTGGCAGGATAACCTTTTCCCAATCCCACTGGTCAACAAAAACGGAGTGGAGATTGTCTACATCGTCATCACGTCTTATGGCATTCATATCCGTATAAAGACCCTCACCGGGGTTAAAGCCGTAACGGTAAAGCGCCATTCTTTTCCACTTTGCAAGGGACTGTACAATTTCAGCCTCGCCGTTCATTTCCTTAAGGTCAAAGTTTACTTTACGCTCAACGCCGTTAAGGTCATCATTTATACCGCTGTTGCCCCATACCGCAAGCGGCGCTGTGATACGCTCCAGACCAAGCACTTTTGCAAGGCGGCGTTCAAAGGTATCCTTGCAGAGCTTGATTGCTCTTTGCGTATCCCTTAAATTTAATACTGATTTATAGCCCTCGGGGACTGTAAGATGATACATATTATCCCCTCCTTATCTTATATTGCCAACAGTACGTGGGTAAAGAATTACGTCACGAATGTTGGAAATACCTGTTACATACATAATCATACGCTCAAAACCCAGACCAAAGCCGCTGTGAGGTACGGAGCCGAACTTTCTTAAATCAAGATAGTCGTTGTACTCGTCAATTGACATACCCTTTGCCTGCATAGCAGCAAGGAGCTTGTCAAGGTCAGCCTCTCTTTCGGAGCAGCCGATAATCTCGCCTACACCAGGTACAAGCAGGTCTGTTGCAGCAACCGTCTTACCGTCGGGATTCTGCTTCATATAGAAGGACTTAATATCCTTTGGATAGTTTGTCACAAAAACAGGCTTTTTAAACACCTGCTCGGTAATATATCTTTCATGCTCTGTCTGCAAATCACAGCCCCACTCAACAGAATATACAAACTCTGTATCAGCCTTTTTCAAAAGCTCTATTGCATCGGTATAATCCAGTACGGCAAAGTCCTGTGATGCAACCTGTGTAAGCTTTTCACGCAGACCCTTTTCAAAGTGCTTTTCAAAAAATTCAAGCTCATCGGGGCATTTTTCCATAACGGTATTTATGATATGCTTAATCATTTCCTCCGCAATTTCAATAATGTCGGGCAGCTCGGCAAAAGCAACCTCCGGCTCAACGTGCCAGAACTCGGCAACGTGACGTGGTGTGTTGCTGTTTTCGGCTCTGAAGCTGGGGCCAAAGGTGTAAATCTTACCGAATGCCATTGCAGCAACCTCTCCCTCAAGCTGACCCGAAACGCTTAAACCTGCTTTTCTGCCAAAGAAATCATTTGCATAATATTCCTCTTTGTTCTTGTACTCATCGGAATAGCCGATTGTAGTAGCCTGGAACATTTCACCTGCACCCTCACAGTCGCTGCTTGTGAGTATAGGTGTGTTTACATATACATAGTGGCGGCTCTGGAAATACTCGTGTATTGCTGATGCAACCACAGAACGCACTCTGAACACCGCATTGAAGGTGTTTGTTCTTACACGCAGATGGGGCATTGTACGCAAAAATTCAAGCGTATGCCTTTTCTTCTGTAATGGATAGTCCTGCGGACATTCACCAAGCACCTCAATTTTTACTGCGTTAATCTCAACACCGTCAGCCTTTACAGCCGATGGTACAAGCGTACCAGTAACACGCAGGGCAGAGCCGAGCTTCATAAAAGCAGATACATCTGCAAGCTCTGCCTTGTCAATAACAATCTGCATATGCTTGAGTGTTGTACCGTCATTCAGCTCCAGAAATGCCATATTTTTGGAATCTCTTGAGGTACGTACCCAGCCGCACACCGTTACCTCTTTATCAAGATAAGAACGGTCATTCATTAAATCAATTAAATCCGTATGTTTCATAATGTAAAGTATCCCTTCATATTAATCAATATAAAAATTATTATACACTTCATGCAAAAATATGTCAAGCAAACCAGACATTTATCAAAAAATTCAACATAAAAATAACCGCCGTAATAAGAAAATACAGACGGTTATTTATCATATAATTATTCGTTTATAAGACTTGTCAGCTCCGCAAAATTAATATACAGGTCATCATAAATATTTACCTTTATAACAGAGCTGAAAGTATAAGGCACACTTAATATGTCATGCTCAAAATAATTCACCGTTACACTGTGCCTTGACGGGTCAACAATCCAGTACTCCCTCACGCCATAGTTTTTATAATAATACAGCTTGCGTATATAGTCATCAGCAGGATTACCAGCTGATACAATTTCAATTATAAAATCGGGGGCGCCGTTGCAGCGTTTGCCGTCAAGCTTGCTTTTATCGCATACAACCATTATATCGGGCTGAACTATAGTAAGCGGGTCATCACAGAGCTTTACATCAAACGGAGCAGGAAACAGGCGGCAGCCGCCCTTTTTAGACTTTATATAATTATTAATCAGCCCCGACAGCTCCAGCACCAAAGTCTGATGCACCTGTGAGGGACTTGACATATAATATATCTGACCGCCAAACACCTCCGCCCTTTTATCCTCGGGCAATGCCTCATATTCAGCCATGGTTGTTATATAATTTTTTTCCGGTAAAGACATAGTATCGCCCCCTTTAACAATTATTATAACACAAAAAATACATTTTTTATATAAATTTAATTTTATAATAATAAAAAAGGATACCTCTTATTGAGATATCCTACAAGCTGCTAACGGGAGTCGGACCCGTGACCTCAGCACTACCAATGCTGCGCTCTACCTACTGAGCTATAGCAGCAAAGCCATAATGACTGCCGCCCTTTAACAGGCACTTGTATAATATACAACATTTAAAGAGAAAAGTCAACTATTTTTTCAATTTTTTTCATTTATAATTTTTTCAACCTTCTTTTTAACTCTTTGCAGTGCATTATCGATACTTTTTTCGTCCTTGTTTATTTTATCAGCAATTTCGGTATAGCTTTTGCCACGCAGGTAAAGAGAAAGCACACGTCTTTCAAGCGGGCTTAAAACAACTGCTATACGCTTTTCAATGCTGTTTTTCTCCTCGGTATCTATAACCATGGCTTCGGGGTTGGAGCTTAAATCATAGCTTAAAAGCTCAATATAGGTGCACTCGTCATTTTCATCATAGACGGAGCGGTTAAGCGACATATAGGAGTTAAGCGGTATATGCTTTTGTCTGCCTGCGGTTTTGATTGCGGTAATAATCTGTCTGACAATGCAAAGCTCGGCAAAGGAGTAAAAGTTGACCTGTTTATCGCCCTTAAAATCCCTTATAGCCTTGTAAAGCCCAATCATCCCCTCCTGGAGAATATCCTCCCTGTCGGCACCGAGCATAAAATAGCTCCTTGTTTTAATACGCACAAGTCCCTTATATTTTTCTATAAGGTACTCCTGTGCAAGCATATCGCCGCTATGTATAAGTTCAAGCACCTGTTCATCGGCAAGTGCCTCATATTTTGCATAGTAATTCACTGTGTCAGCCAATTATTTTTTCCTCCTAAGTGCCTCCAGCCATGCGGCGGCATCAGCGTCAAGATTATCAAAGAGCATATTGTTCTTAACAGGTCTGCTCTCCTCAATCCTTTCCCTTATAATTTTGTTTACCGCCTCAACCTCGTTTTTAAGGTCGTTGGCAGATATTCTGCGTGCGCCCCTGCCTATAATAATTACCTGTTCCAGATAGTCCGAGGTGGCAACCGTTACCCTGTATTCCTTTGAAAGGGCGGCAGCGGTTTTTTCTATATAATTATCGGCGGTTTCCGCCTCCTTGGTATATACAACATAAATATTGTCGCTTTTTTCCACACTGCCCTTGCTTCCCTTTACAAGGTAGGCATCAAAAACAACTATTACATTTATACCCTTTGCACCCTGATAATTTTTAAGTATGTTTATAAGCCTGTCCCTTGCTATATCAAGACTTTCCTCGGCAGCAGACTTCAGCTCCTGCCATGCAAAAATAATGTTATAGCCGTCAACAAGCAGATATTCTGCACTCATTATACCACCTTAACCAAAGTGTCTGCGGCGCACAACCTCATACATAATAAGCCCTGCCGAAACAGAGGCATTAAGTGAGGATATTTCGCCATACATAGGTATACCTACGGTAAAATCGCACTTTTCCTTAACAAGGCGGCTCACTCCCTTGCCCTCGTTGCCTATAACTATGGCAACTGCACCGTTAAGCGGAGCTTTAAAGTAAGGCTCACCGTCCATATCGGCACAGGCAACCCATACATTTTCCGCCTGCAGCTCCTCAATAGCTCTTGCTATATTTGTAACCTTGGCAACAGGCACATACTCGGCAGCACCTGCGGAGGTTTTGCTGACAATAGCATTTACACCGACAGCACGTCTTTTAGGTATAATTACGCCATGAGCGCCGCATGCATCGGCAGTCCTTATAACAGCACCGAGGTTATGAGGGTCCGTAATTTCATCAAGAATAATTATAAAAGGCTCCTCACCCTTGCTGCGTGCCTTATCGATTATATCCTTAACCTCGCAGTATT
>CABUWB010000188.1 GCA_902495025.1 uncultured Eubacteriales bacterium | reverse complement strand
TACCCTCTCAAAAACCTCTGTCCACATTGAGGCTGAAATAGGCTTTTTTCTGTCCTCTCTGTTAAACTGGAGCTTTAGCGTACCTGTTTTGTCAAGTTTGTTAAGCAAAAACTGCGCCTGTTCAAGGCTTAAATATGCCTCGGGCTCAAAATGTGTTTCATCTGCGCCGCTTATAAGCCCTGCCGCAAAAGCTGCATTAATATATTTATCCTCGGGCTTGTCCGCCGAGGTATCCTCAAAAATAATTTTTCGCTCCATATTTTCAACAGTTTCCAAATCATACACCGACAATGCAAGCATCTTTGCCGCCTGCGCACGCTTTATTGGCGTATCCTCACCTATTGTACCTGTTTTTATGCCGCCCGCATCGGTTTTTGCACCGCCGCCGCAGGCTGTAAGTGATAAACATAATAAAAAAAGCAGTAATATTTTTTTCATAAGCTCGTCCTCCTCATATATTTATATATGAGAGCTTAATATAAAATATTACTGCATAATTTTAAGGTTTAACTCCATCAAACAAAATACCGTACTGCAAAATTTTATATTTACGGTAAATTTCGCTTTCCTCACTGCTCACATTGGTTTCCTGCAAATCCGCATTATAGCCGCTGCGCAGGGTAAGTGCAGGGTATTCCTTCCTGAGCTCACTGCGCATGTCATCCCAGCCTGTAAGGTCAATACCGCAGCTCTCTTTCATAAGCAGTGAAAGATATGCGGGACTTGTCAGCTTAACCTCTTTTTCCTCTATATCATAATTTGCCCATATTGCAAAAGGAACGGTATATTTTGCATTTTTGTCGAGATATGAATATTCTTCCCTAATATTTCTTGCAAATTTGATGTTTGGCTGGTGGTCGCCAAAAACAACAAGTACAACAGGCTCATCATAGCTTTTAAAATATTCCACAAGCTCTTGTATTGCCGCATCACTCTTATTTACAAGTGTAAGATACTGTTCAAGCTCGTAATTGTTTTCACTTGATGAAAACTCATTACTAAAATCCTTGCCATTGTATGCGTAGCCGCCATGGTTTTGTATGGTTACATTAAATACAAACAGCTGTTCACCGTTTTGCTTTTGCTCAAACTGCTGTTTAATTTTGTTAAAGCAGTCATTGTCGCTCAAATAGCCCCTTATGTATTCAAAATCACCAAATACGGGCTTGCTGCGCAGATTAGCTCCGCTTTTTTCAATGCCAGTACCAAAGTTTTCGGCAAAAATACTCTCGTCAAAGCCAAGCAGAGGATAAACCTTGTTTCTGCGCCAGCTGTTGCCCCAGAACGGATGTATGGCAACTGTTTTATAGTCCATAGCCTTAAAGTCGTATGCAAGCGAATTTACAGGCTTTGTAACGCTCTGTGTAAAGGCGTTTGTATCAGTATCAAAATTACCTGCGGTAAGACCTGTTAAAAACTCAAACTCCGTTATGCACGTATTACCGCCAAAAACGGAAACAAGCATATCACCCCTTACCGTATTTTCGGTAAGTGAATTAAAAAACGGCAGCACCTCTTTGTCAGTTTCAATATCATACATGCCTGTAAGGTCGGAAAACGCCTCGTCCATTATAACCACAACATTAGGCTTTTTACCGCCGCTTTCTGTATTAAAGGTGCTCAAAATTTCCTCCGCATCAGCCTTACTGTATCCCTCCGGCTTTTCAATTATCATTCTTTTTGCATTAAGCCAGAATGTCAGCACCGTACCAAACTTTTTATTTGACAGTGTGGTATCATACTTATCAAAATAATACTTATCGGGATTGTGCGTTTCAAAAAATTTACCACAGCCAAAAAAGGTTATAAACACCACAAATACCGTCATAACGGCAGCCGCAGCAGCCGCCTTGCCCTTTAGCCTAAAACTTAGCTTTGCGGAAAGTATACACAGCAAAAATGCCGCCTGAAAGGACACAAAAACCTCGTATGTAAGTACGGGCTTGTACCCCTCTGCCACACTTATTGCCGTATTTACAGCAAAAATATCGGCAGGGACTATGGGTGCACCTCTGAACAGCGTTACCTCGGTATTAAGCGTAAAAATTAAAAACGTCAGCACCGCTGCCGCAATAACCGACACACTGCTGCGGTGGAAAACGGCAAGCAGAACCATAAGCAGGGATAAATACATAAAATAATTCATAATCCACAGCTTTATAAGCTTAATATGGATATTGTTCATAACCGCCGCCATAATAAAAAGCGGAGCTGCCATAAAAATTATGCCGCCAAGTACTGCTCTTACCTTTTCACCGAAAATTTTTCCGTCAACACAAACAGCGGCGCATATAAGCGCCGCAAGCACAACGGGATATATTATTTTAAGATAATCAATTTTATCTCCGTCCAAAAAAACATCGAGGTTTAAAAAGGCATACAGAAGTGTAATTATTACAATTGCCGCACAAAAAACAATCTTTTTTTTACTCATTTATTTTCGCTCCCGCTTTCGTTAAAGCAAAGCTCAAACAGCTTTTGTTTTATATTGTATTCTTCCATAAGTGATTTAAGCTCTGCGGTATTTTTACCGCCCGAATTGGTTTTAACCGCACGTATCATTATGTTTTTTGGCGTATGCTCCATATCAATAAATTCCATAACGGAGGTTTTATAGCCTTTAATTTCAAGTATTTCTGCCCTTATGGAGTCAGTCATAAGAGCGGCAAAACGCTCCTTTAAAATACCATGCTTCAGCATAATATCCATTTTAGGATTTTTAATCTGTCCAAACAGCTCATGCTGGCAGCAGGGCACACTCATAATAACCTTACAGCCCCAGCGTATGCCATGGTAAAGTGCAATATCTGTTGCTATATCGCAGGCATGCAGGGTAATTATCATTGATATTTTACCGTCCACATTATCAATATTCGCTATGTCCTCGGCATAAAATTTAAGCCTTTCAAAGCCAAATTTCTCCGTCAGCGAATTACAGTAGGCAACAACATCGGCTTTAAGGTCAAAACCCATAATATTAATATTCTTTTTCTTAACCTCATTAAGGTAATGATACATTGCAAAGGTAAGATAGCTTTTGCCACAGCCCATATCAATTATGGTTGAGCCGTCGGGGATATTACTTTCAACGTCCTTCAGCATTTCCAAAAAGCGGTTAATCTGTCTGAACTTTTTTTGTTTATGGCTTACGACAATGCCGTTTTTATCCATAAGCCCGAGCATATACATCCATGGCACAAGCTCGCCGTCCTTTAATATATAGTTTTTATCCCTGTTGTGGGATACCTCGCATACCGCCGCATCAGGATTAGGCTTAACGCCTGTCAGCTTAAACTCGCCATGCTTATTCATAAGTATTGTAAGATAATTGTCGGCAGTAACGGCACACTGTTTAAATCCCTCGTGCATAAGCTCTGTAATACGGTTTAAAATTTCCGCTTTAGGGCAGTTTTCATGCACAACTTTGGTATCAATGTATTTTGAAAGCTGAAAACACACCTCGCCCTTAACCGAAACAGCCTTTATTTTTATTTTAAATATACCGCCCTTTTTAACAGGATTGCTTATTACAGCACTCTCCAGCATATCAACATTAATAATTTCCGCAATTTTTGCATTTATTTCCTCATAAGTATACATAAATCATACCTCACAGGTTTTTAAAATATCGTCGGGACAGACATCAACAAGTATCAAATCCTCGCCTATGCGCACCACACAGCACCAGTCAATAACAAACTCCTTATCCCTGCCCAGTATGCCAAAAAAGCAGCCTGGTGCAGGCACAACAAGGCTTAAAACCCTGCCGCATTTAACATCAATAACAACATCGCACACATAGCCTAAGCGGCAGCCGTCACGTATGTTAATAACTTCCTTGTGTTTGAGTGTTGCAATTCTTTCCACACATAATCACCTCGGGTAATTATATGCAAAAGCCCTGCCTTTTAAGCCAGTTTTCAAAAAGAGCAAACCACTGGTTTGTACCCTCAATATCTGTGGCAAGGTCGCTGCCATGCCTGCCATCTGGGAATAAATGCAGCTCACAGGCAATGCCTGCCTCCTTTAATTTAGCAGCCATAACAAGGCTGTTGCGGCAGTCAACACTCATATCCTCAAAGGTATGCCATAAAAATACAGGCGGCATATCCTCTCTTATATTATCCTCGCAGGACATATCCTCAATATACTCCGTTTTATCACCAAGCAGATTGTTTGCAGAGCGCACATGTGATATATCCTTGCCTGCGGTAATTACACTGTAACACAGTGCCAGAAGGTCGGGTCTTGCACTTATTTTGTCAATCTCGTCAACAGCGTCAAGCTCAAATTTATCATAGTATTCAGCCTCGATACACGCAAGGTGTCCGCCTGCCGAAAAGCCCATAATACCTATTTTATTTGGGTCAATATTAAATTTATCCGCATAATAGCGTATGTAGCGCACAGCCCTTTTTGCATCGGCAAGCTCCACAGGGTGTGTGTATGGCGCAACCCTGTAATTAAGCACAACCGCACTTATGCCTATTTTGTTAAGCTCCTCGGCAATGTTTGCGCCCTCATGGTCTGCCCTGTGTGAATATCCGCCGCCCGGGCATACCACAAAGCAGCTGTGGATACTGCCGTCCTCAATAAAAAATGTA
>CABUWB010000187.1 GCA_902495025.1 uncultured Eubacteriales bacterium | reverse complement strand
GCTCAATATTAGAAAAGCTCGACTTTTCAAGGTCACCTACCATGTGAGGCGGTACTCTGAAAATTCGAGCTATTTCGTCAATCTGAAATTTTCTTGTTTCAAGGAATTGTGCCTGTTCAGGTGCAATAGAAATAGGTGTATACTTCATTCCTTCCTCTAAAACTGCGGTCTTATTGGCATTCGCACTGCCGCCAAAAGCCTTATGCCAGCTTTCTCGCACCTTTTCAGGGTCTTTTACTGTTCCCGGATGTTCGAGTACACCGCTCGGCTGTGCTCCATTGGCAAAGAACTTAGAGCCATATTCCTCACAAGCAATAGCCATACCTATTGCGTTTTTAGCCATTGCAATAGGTGAGTATCCCACCAAACCGTCAAAGCCAAGTCCCGGAATATGCAGCACATCATAAGGCTTTAGCTTTACAGTAGACTGCATATTAATCGGTGCATCATCAGAGCTTACAATATATTCATAGTAAAGCTGACCCTTATCATCTCTGTCAACAGTCATTCTGTCCGGCATAAGTGGATACAGAGCCAAAATTTCACCTTTGCCGTTTCTGATAATCTGTGCATAGGCATTTCCCCACAAAAGCAGATGTGTCATAAGAGTTTCCCTAAAAGCAAAGGAAGTCATTTCAGTATTAGGCTCATCGTGTAAAAGGAAATACAGTTGATTATCAATAGCCTTTTCCTTACCACCGCTGTCTGTATATCTGTATAGATGTAAGGGCAAGCCTGCTATTGCCTCAGATAAAATTCTGACACAGGCATAAACAGCTGTCATCTGCATAGCAGAGCGTTCATTTACTCTTTTACCGCTTGTGCTGTTTCCAAGAAAAAAGGTGTAGGCACTGCCTGATGTTCTGTTCTGCGGCTTATCTCTCGACTTAAAAATTCCCTTTAAAATTCCCATTTACATCACACTCCTAATCAAATCACTAAAATACCTCTGTTGTCATATACACTCTCCTGTGTATCGTTTCCACAGCGAATTGCTCGGTCAAGTGCCATTATTGTTGCAATAGCACCGTCAATCTTCTCTGTTGATTTTTCCTTATCTGCCTTTATGTTTCCGGCCGGGTCTGTTCTTATAAAAATGTTATCCATATTCCAACGCAGAACAGGGTGTCCGCTGTGAGCAATTCTCTTTTCAAGCACAAGCTTCATTAGCTCTTTAGTGGGTGGTGACATATCCTTAAAGCCTTGTCCAAAAGGCACTACTGTAAAGCCCATACCCTCTAGGTTCTGCACCATCTGCACAGCACCCCAACGGTCAAAGGCAATTTCACGAATGTTGTATCTTTCTCCAAGCCTTTCTATGTATTTCTCTATATATCCGTAATGTACAACATTTCCCTCTGTGGTCTGTAAATAGCCTTTTCTCTCCCAAACATCATAGGGGACATGGTCACGCCTTACCCTTAAATCCAAGGTATCCTCAGGCACCCAAAAATAAGGCAAAACCATATACTTATCATCTTCATCAAGAGGTGGAAACACCAACACAAATGCTGTCATATCCGTAGTTGAGGATAGGTCAAGACCACCGTAGCACACTCGTCCCTCTAATTCCTCCTCGCTGACAGCAAAATTACAGGCATCCCATTTATCCATAGGCATCCACCTGACAGCCTGCTTTACCCATTGATTAAGCCTTAGCTGTCTGAACGAGTTTTCCTCACCCGGATTTTGCTTTGCTGATTCACAGGCTGCCTTTACCTTATCAATACCAACCGTAATATCAAGACTTGGATTTGCTTTCTTCCACACCTTAGGGTCCGTCCAATCATCATCCTCATTTGCACCGTAAATTACAGGATAAAAGGTAGGGTCAATTTTTCTGCCCTCTAAAATATCCTTTGCCTTTTGGTGTGTTTCATAGCAGATTGAGTTTGTGTCTGTACCTGCCGTTGTTATAAGGAAGTATAGTGGCTGCATTCGTGCATCGCCGGAGCCTTTTGTCATAACATCAAAAAGCTTTCTGTTAGGCTGAGTGTGCAGTTCATCAAAAACCACTCCGTGAATATTAAAGCCATGCTTGGAATAAGCCTCAGCCGACAACACTTGATAAAAGCTGTTTGTTGGTGTATAGATAATTCTCTTTTGCGAGGCAAGTATCTTAACTCGCTTATTAAGTGCAGGACACATTCTCACCATATCTGCCGCAACATCAAAAACAATAGCCGCCTGTTGTCTGTCGGCAGCACAGCCATATACTTCGGCTCTTTCCTCACCGTCACCACAGCAAAGAAGCAGAGCAACTGCCGCCGCAAGCTCCGATTTTCCTTGCTTTTTAGGAATTTCAATATATGCGGTATTGAATTGCCTATAGCCATTTGGCTTTAGTGTGCCAAAAATATCTCTGATAATCTGCTCCTGCCAATCAATAAGCTCAAAGGGCTTGCCTGCCCAAGTGCCTTTTGTGTGGCATAGGCTTTCTATAAACATCACAGCAAAGTCGGCGGCATCCTTATCATAAACCGATCTCTTTGCCTTGAACTTTGTAGGTTTGTATTTTTTTAGCTTTCGCAAAGGCTCACCTCCAAACATAAAAAACAGCCACTACAAAAGTGACTTAAAAAATATATAGTAAACGAGGAAAACACCCTCTTAGGGTGTCCCCGGAATTTTCTGTTGTAAATTCTTTTATTGCATAGAACGGTGTATGCTTTCCAAAATCTGCTCCTGTTCCACAGGCTCAACACCTATGCTTTCAAGAGCCTCCCTTGTGCCGCAGTCAGGGCATATCAAGGTTTCATTATCTGTTCTTGATAGAGCAGGGACACCGTAATAGCACCTACCACAGCGTGGGCATACCTTCAATCTTACTTCATTACCACTTTTCATTGCAATTCCTCCTACTGTTGTAAACGGCATTTATCAAAACTTCCTTGTCAAAGCCAAAATACATATACCCCTCAAGACAGGTGCGAACATAAGCAAGGCTTGGTATTCCCTGTGGTCTGTCCTCGTGCATTATATAAACATAGGCTCTCTTGTTCCTGACCTTGCCTGTTCGTAAGCTCTTAATCGGCAGTTCAATTTCAGCCTTGTAATAAAAGCTTGGGTAACCCTCATATCGGTCAAGGGCCAGCTCGTCCTCTGCTGTTGTTTCCCACACAGCAACAGGTACGCTTGCACCCACCTTTGGCTCAATGGTTAAGTACGAGCCGCTTTTGCTGCCCTTAAAAAGCAATTCGTAATCCTTAATTACCGAAGTGCCTACTATCCTTGCATTAGGGCATCTCCATTTCATTTGACGAGTGTTTAGGTTACTTCCATAGGCGATGTAGTATCTCTTTTTCATTTCTTCAAATCCTTTCAAATTGTTTTTTCACCGCCTACAGACCGCAAAGATGTGCGGTTGCCGTAGGCAACTTTTGCTTTAGCAAAAGTCTTGAATATAGACCACCGAAGTGGTCGATAGGGTGTTGGGGAGTTACTCCCTGTTTATCCTTCAAGCAATTCTTCCGTTTCTGAAAGCCGTATCACCTGAAAGCCTTTTTGTAAGGATTTCCCTTGCTGTTTTGAACTCATCTCCTATAAAGCCTAATCTCAATAGCCAAGTCCTCATTGCGTATTTTGGATTTTCATTTTGCTGTGGCTTAGGACTTGCTGTTCTTACCGTCTTTGCCATTTGACTAAGGGCAAGGCAAAGCTGAATGTAGCTCTTAAGCTGTCCAGCGTGAAGTCCGTTTTTCTTTCCGTCTGATGGGGCATCAAATTGGAAAAGTCTGAACTCGATTGTGCCTTTGGTAAAGGTTGCGTGGTAATTAAGCATATGGTATCGGCTGTCGTTGTAATGGTGGTCTCTGCCGTAGCTTGCTCCGTTTGCGTTGTACCATATATCTGCAAGGCTCGCCATTGTGCTTGGCTTTTGCTTGTTCAGCTCTGCCAAGAAGTTTGGATTTACTGTTCTGCAGTAGCGGTTCATTCTGCCTCTGTCAAGGTCTAGGGCATCTGCTAAAAGGCTTTCGTGGCTTGCCATAATGTTTGCAAGGTTTCTGAGGGTCTGTGGTGTGTGACCCTTTGCACCGATGTGAATGTGAACTCCGCAGCCCCTTGTGGCGTCACTTTTTGCTCCAGCCTTTCTCAAAATTCTTATAATCTCCTGCAAGGTTTCAATGTCCTTGTAGGTAAGTATTGGTGTTACCAGTTCGCATTTTTCGCTGTCGCAGCCCGCTATGCTCACATCCCTTTGGAATTTCCACTCTCTGCCCTCGCTGTCCCAAGCTGACCAAGTGCAGTAGCCGTTTCTGCCTGCTGTGTTTCCGTATATTCCTGTTCCAAAGAACTCTGATGTCAGCCTTGCAGCCTTTTCCCTTGTGATGTTGTTCATCTCAACCTCAACTCCAATGGTCTGTGTTTTCATTTCCTCGATTTGTCTTGTGATTTTCTCGTTCATTTTTTCAATCTCCTTTGTGTATTTCTCCCTTTCGGTATACACATATTCGCTCTAAAACCACATATTATCAAGTAATTTTTCAGAATAATACATACAAATTTAATCACTTATTTAGGGTAGTTTTTGTGTATTTTATTCTTCTATTATTTTAACAGCATCCTCACCGTAAACCACATTCAGGCAGCTGCCGTTATCCCAATTAACAAGTAAACTT
>CABUWB010000186.1 GCA_902495025.1 uncultured Eubacteriales bacterium | reverse complement strand
TTATGAGGTTATGCTATGAATTTACCCGAAAAATATACACAGAGAATGAAAACACTGCTTGGCAGTGAATACGACGCCTATATCGAGAGTTTTAAGCAGAAACGCTACTGCGGCCTGCGTGCAAACACGCTTAAAATTGAGCCGTCGGAGCTTGAAAGGCTTGTGGACTGGGAGCTTACGCCCGTTCAGTGGTGCGAAAGCGGCTTTTATTATAATGAGGAAATACGCCCTGCAAAGCACCCATTTTACAATGCGGGTCTGTACTATATACAGGAGCCGTCGGCAATGTCAACAGGGGCAATGCTTGACATTGAGCCGGGCGACAGGGTGCTTGACCTGTGCGCCGCACCGGGTGGTAAAAGTACACAGGCGGCGGCTAAACTGCAAGGTAAGGGCGTTATTGTCAGCAATGATATAAGTGCGTCACGCTGTAAGGCACTTTTGAAAAATATCGAGGTGAGCGGCGTTAAAAATGCCGTTATCACCAACGAAACACCCGAAAAGCTGGCAGGTCGGTTTGAGGGCTTTTTCAACAAAATTATAGTTGACGCTCCATGCAGCGGCGAGGGTATGTTCCGCAAGGACGATGCTGCTGTGCGCAGCTGGGAGGAGCATAAAAGCGAAATGTGCTGTGAGCTGCAGAGGGATATACTTAAAAATGCCGCAAAAATGCTTACAAGCGGCGGTGTTATAGCCTACTCCACCTGTACCTTTGCGCCTGAGGAGGATGAGGGTATGATTTGGGAGTTTTTATCGCAGCACCCCGAGTTTGAGCTGCTGGAGGTGGACAAGTCAAAGGGCTTTGATTATGGACACCCAGAGTGGACGGACGGCGGCAGTGAGGAGCTGAAGAAATGCGGCAGATTATGGCCGCATAAGATAAAGGGCGAGGGACATTTCCTCTGCCTTATGAGAAAAAAGGGTGCGCCCCTGCGCCCTGCTGCTGAGCCTAAAAAGGAGCCTTCCGAAAAGGAGCTTGTTGATTTCAGGGAGTTTTGCAAAAGCTATCTCAATATTGAAATTGATATGCCGCTTACCATACATGGCTCGTCACTTATGGCTGTGCCTGCAATTGTACCTGATTTAAGGGGCATAAGGGTGATGCGCAGCGGTATGTATTTAGGCGAGCTTAAAAAGAACCGCTTTGAGCCGAGCCAGGCTTTTGCAATGACCCTTAAAAAGGACGAGGCTAAGCTGTCGATTGATTTCAGCCTTGATGATGAGGGACTTACAAAATATTTAAGGGGCGACAGCTTTGAGGTTGACTGTGATGACGGCTGGGCGCTTGTGTGCGTTTGCGGCTATCCGCTCGGCTGGGGCAAGGTGCAGAGGGGCAGACTTAAAAATAAGTATCTGCCAAGCTGGATGAACTGAGTTGATTATAAGAGGTGTAAAAATGGATTTTTTACCTGTAACCTATGATGAAATGATACAGAGGGGCTGGGAGCAGCCCGACTTTGTTTATATATGCGGTGATGCCTATATCGACCACCCGTCCTTTGGTGCGGCAATTATAACACGTATGCTGGAGAGCAAGGGTTATAGGGTGTGTGTTGTGGCGCAGCCTGATTGGAAAAACACAAAGGATTTTATGCGCTTTGGCAAGCCACGTCTTGCCTTTCTTGTAAGCGGCGGCAATATTGACTCAATGGTAAACCACTATTCCGTTGCCAAAAAGAAAAGGGATAAGGATTTGTATTCGCCGGGCGGTGAGGGCGGACACAGACCTGACAGGGCGACAATTGTATATTGTCAGAAGATAAGGGAGGCTTACGGCAATTCCGTCAATATTATGATTGGCGGCATTGAGGCAAGCCTAAGACGTCTGTCGCACTATGATTACTGGGATAATAAGGTAAGGCGCTCAATTCTGCTTGACTCACAGGCGGATATACTTATGTACGGTATGGGCGAAAACCAGATTATCGAGCTTGCCGAGGCGCTTGACAGCGGACTTGACATACACGACCTTACCTATATAAGAGGTACGGTTTATAAAACTAAAACGCTTGAAAATATCTATGACGAATATATAACCCTGCCGTCCTATAAGGAGGTTTCCACCGACAAAATCAGGTATGCCGAGGGCTTTTTGCAGCAGTACCAGAATACTGATGCGATAACTGCAAAGGTGCTTGTTGAGCCTTATAACGATTGCTATGTGGTGCAGAATAAGCCGTCGCTGCCGCTTACGCAGGCACAGTTTGACTACAGCTATTCGCTCCCCTATATGCGCAATTACCACCCAATGTATGAGGAAAAGGGCGGTGTGCCTGCCATAGAGGAGGTCAAGTTCAGCATAATAAGCAACAGGGGCTGCTTTGGCAGCTGTAATTTTTGCGCTCTTGCCTTTCATCAGGGCAGGGTTATCCAAGCAAGGAGTCACCAGTCGATTATAAACGAGGTTAAAAAAATTACGTGGGAGCCTGATTTTAAGGGCTATATACACGACGTTGGCGGTCCTACCGCAAACTTCAGAGCACCTGCTTGTGATAAGCAGCTTACAAAGGGTGCATGCAAGGACAGGCAGTGTCTTTTTCCTACACCGTGTAAAAATATGAAGATTGACCATAAGGACTATACTAAGCTGTTGCGTGAGCTTAGGGAGCTGCCAAAGGTTAAAAAGGTGTTTGTGCGTTCTGGCATACGCTACGACTACCTTATTTACGATAAGGACGAAACCTTTTTCAAGGAACTATGCGAGTATCACGTAAGCGGTCAGCTAAAGGTTGCACCCGAGCATATCTCCCCGAGAGTGCTTGAAAAAATGGGTAAGCCCGGACGTGATGTATACGACCGCTTTGTTAAAAAGTTTTACGATATAAACAGGCAGATAGGCAAGGAGCAGTATCTTGTGCCATACCTTATGAGCTCGCATCCCGGCAGTGATTTAAAGGCGGCTGTTGAGCTTGCGGAGTATCTACGTGATTTGGGTTATATGCCCGAGCAGGTGCAGGACTTTTATCCGACCCCCGGTACGCTGTCAACCTGTATGTTTTATACCGAGCTTGACCCACGTACCATGACTAAGGTGTATGTGCCTAAAACACCGCATGAAAAGGCTATGCAGAGGGCATTGATACAGTACCGTCTGCCAAGAAACTACGAGCTTGTAAGCGAGGCACTGCATAAGGCGGGCAGGACAGACCTTATCGGCTTTGACAAGCGCTGCCTTATAAGACCGAGAAAGCAGGCGGACAATCGTTTTAAGCCGAAAGAGGAAAAAAGACCGCCTAAAAAGAAAAAGACTATAAGAAATATTCATAAAAAGAAATAGGCGTATTGTATGATTAGGTTTATAAAAAAAGAGGCGGTGCTGTGTATATCCGCACTTGCAGCGTTTATAAGTATGTTTTTTGTGCCGCCAGATTTTCAGTACATCGGTTATATCAATTACAGGGTGCTGGGGCTGCTGTTTTCGCTTATGGCGGTGGTGGCAGGACTAAGAGGAATTAAGGTGTTTGATATTGCGGCAAAAAGGCTTGCCTTTGGGTGCAGAAATATGCGCTCACTGGTGCTGGTGCTGACGGCGCTGTGTTTTTTCTCGTCCATGCTTATTACAAACGACGTTGCACTTATTACCTTTGTGCCGCTTGCAATCAGCGTGCTTGTTATAGCTGGCGGTGAAAAATATATAATTTATACCGTAATTTTGCAGACTATAGCCGCCAATATGGGCAGTATGCTTACACCTATGGGCAATCCGCAAAATCTCTACCTTGCAGATTTTTACAATATGGGTGCGGCGGAATTTTTTGGTACAACTGTGCCTGTATGTGCGGTAAGTGGAATTTTAATTGTTTTAATGAGCTTTTATGTGAAAAGGCAGCCGATAGCCGTAACAGAGGATAAAACAGACGGTGATAAGGTTAATAAGCGCCTTTTGCTTATGTACCTTGTGCTTGGCGTGCTTGCGGTGCTGTCGGTGTTCAATATTGTTGATTACAGGGTGCTGACGGCGGTAACGCTTGTATCTGCTGCCTTGTGTGACAGGGTGGTGTTAAAAAGAGTTGATTACTTTCTGCTGCTGACCTTTGCCGCATTTTTTGTTTTTGTGGGTAATGCGGCGAGGATTGAGCCTGTAAGGGAGTTTATGAGCAGCCTTACACAGGGCAGGGAGCTTGTTGTTGGGGCGCTTGCAAGCCAGATTATAAGCAATGTGCCCGCTGCTGCAATGCTCTCCTCGTTTACAGATAACGGCAGAGCCTTGCTTGTTGGTGTTGATGTGGGCGGCTTGGGTACGCCCGTTGCATCACTTGCAAGCCTTATAAGCTACCGTATTTATAGTGGTTATGAAAACAGCAATAAGGACAGATATATGTGCGTTTTTCTTGCAGTTAATTTTGTAATGCTTGCAGTTATGCTGGCAGTGTGTATGATGATGGGATATTAATACAAAAAATGGGGCTGTCGTATTTGAACAGATGTTATTTAATGGATAAATTAGAGTTTATGGGGTAACATTAACAACCCAACATTCAAATCAATAACGTATGGATTTACTGTAGGGGCGGCAACCTGCCGCCCGTTAGCAATGATAATATGCTAAAATTAGGGCGGATATGGAATCCGCCTCAGGTTGCATAGGCGAGCAGTATTGCAAGGCAATACGACCAGCCCCTA